>QGUO01000464.1 GCA_003242495.1 Pseudomonadota bacterium
CCACCTGTGCCGACAGGTGCTGCAACAGGTACTCGGAGAGCGATTGGGCGCCGTCCAGGCGTGCCTCGAAGGCGGAACGACCCTCGGCGCCGACCAGGGAGTCCGGGTCCTGCCCCTCGGGCAGGAACAGGAAGCGGATCTGCCGCCCCTGGCGCACCTGGCCCAGGGCGTTCTCGAGGGCGCGCCAGGCCGCGGCCCGGCCGGCGCGGTCGCCGTCGAAACAGAACACGACTTCGTTGCAGAGGCGGAACACCCGTGCGAGGTGATCCGGCGTGGTGGCCGTGCCCAGCGTGGCGGCGGCATAGGTGATGCCTGCCTGGTGCAGCCGCACCACGTCCATGTAGCCTTCGACGATCAGGATGCGCGTCAGGCTCCGCGAAGCTTGCCGGGCCTCGTACAGGCCGTAGAGCTCGCGACCCTTGTGGAACAGCTCGGTCTCCGGGGAATTGAGGTATTTCGGCTCGCCCCGGTCGAGCACCCGCCCCCCGAATCCGAGGGTGCGTCCGCGCGCATCGCGGATGGGGAACATGATGCGGTCACGGAAACGGTCGTAGAAGCCGCTGGCGCCGGGCCGCTGGTCCTCGCGCCTGATGACCAGCCCGGCCGCAAACAGTCGCGAGCGCTCCCGCTCGCCCGTGCCGAGCTGGCGCAGCACGAAATCCCAGGATTCGGGGGCGTAGCCCAGTCCGAATTTCGCCGCGGTCTGCCCGTCCACGCCGCGGTCCTCGAGGTACTTGCGGGCACGGGGAGAGTTCTTGAGCTCCGCCTGATAGAGCGCGGCGGCCCGGGAGAGCACGCCGTAGAGATCCTCGCCCGGCGCGGCGGGGCGCTGCGCGCCATGATGGTCGCGCGGGACGTCCAGCCCGAGGCGCAGCGCAAGCTCTTCCACGGCCTCCACGAACGTCAGGTGATCGTGCTCCATCAGGAACCCCAGCACCGTGCCGTGCGCGCCGCAGCCGAAGCAGTGATAGAACTGCTTGTCCGGGACGACCGTGAAAGAGGGGGTCTTTTCCTCGTGGAAGGGGCAACAGGCCTTGAACTCCTTGCCCTGTTTCTTGAGCGGGACCCGGCTGCCGATCAGCTCGACGATGTCGGCGCGCGCGACCAGCTCATCGATGAAGGCTTGCGGAATGCGTCCGGACACGGTTCCTGAAAGCTCGGTGCTTGCCGGCTCCTGCCGGCCGAACATGCCACCGGTCAGTGGTCACAGGTCCTGCGCCGTAGCATAAGCTGCAATGCCGCGGCGGGGTAGCGGCGCCAACGGCCGCCAGGCGCGGGAGTCGGTTTGGCCGGCTTACGCGCCGGTCAGGCGGGCCTTGAGCTTGTTGCTGACCGCAGCCATGTCGACGCGGCCCTGGGCCCGCTGCTTCACCAGCGCCATGGCCTTGCCCATGTCCTTGATGGACGTGGCGCCGGATTCGGCGATGGCGGCATCGATCAGTGCGTCCACCTCGGCGTCCGAGAGTGGGGTCGGCAGGTAGGTCTGCAGGATTTCGATTTCGCGGGATTCGCGCGCGGCCAGCTCGGGGCGGCCGCCGCGCTCGTACTGGGCGACGGATTCCCTGCGGCTCTTGACCATCTTCTCCACGACGTCCAGGACCTGGGCGTCGTCGAGGGTGATGCGCTCATCGACTTCGCGCTGCTTGATGGCCGCCTGCAGCATGCGGATGGTGCCCAGCCGCTCGCTGTCCTTGGCCCGCATCGCGGCCTTCATGTCTTCGTTGATGCGGTCCTTGAGAGACATTTGGGCGTCGTGCGCCGTGAGGGCCGAAAAGCCCGCCAGGCGGCTCAGTAGTGGCGCTGGCGCATGCCGCGGGCGTTCATCTCGCGGGAAGCGCGCTTCAGGTGACGCTTGATCGCAGCGGCCTTCTTTCGTTTCCGCTCCTGGGTCGGCTTCTCGTAGAATTCACGGCGCCGCAGCTCGGTGAGGATGCCGGCCTTCTCGCAGGCGCGCTTGAAGCGCCGCAGGGCGGCATCGAAATACTCGTTTTCTCGAACCCGAACGCTCGGCATCGTTACCTCGTAAAATTCCTTGGAACAATGGCCGTCCCCGGGGCGGCCGAAGAGCGCGACAGTTTAATGAGAGTGGGCTGAAAATCAAAGCCCCCCTCGCGGGGGCGCACGGCCGTCGCCGCCGCGGGCCGGATAACCCCTGATTTCGGTCCGATTCGTCCCCATTCAAGCCCTTTCACCGCCCATTGCCCCGAATTGACGGCCCGAGCCCATCCCCAACCTGCCATCCGACCCGCCTCGCAACCGTGACCGACCGCCCCATGCAAGTTCTTGGCATCGAGACTTCCTGCGACGAGACCGCCGCCGCGGTGTACGACGGCGCCCGCGGCCTGTTGTCGCATCGCCTGTTCAGCCAGGTGGCCCTGCATGCCGAGTTCGGCGGCGTGGTCCCCGAGCTGGCCTCGCGCGACCACGTGCGCCGCCTGTTGCCACTCATCGAGGGCGCGCTCGAGGAGGCCGGCAGCGGCCCCGAGCACATCGACGGGGTGGCCTACACGGCGGGGCCGGGGCTCGTGGGAGCGCTCCTGGTCGGCAGCGCCGTGGCGCGCAGTCTCGCCTTCGCCTGGAACAAGCCTGCGGTGGGCGTCCACCACCTCGAAGGACATTTGCTCGCGCCCATGCTCGAGCCGTCCCCGCCGAGCTTTCCGTTCCTGGCCCTGCTGGTCTCCGGCGGGCACACGCTGCTCGCCGAGGTCCTGGGCCTGGGTGATTACCGGATCATCGGCGCCTCGGTGGATGACGCGGCGGGGGAGGCCTTCGACAAGACCGCCAAGCTGCTCGGGCTGCCGTATCCCGGTGGCCCGGCCCTCGCGCAACTCGCCGAGGCAGGGCGCCCGGGACGGTTCCGTTTTCCGCGCCCCATGCTGGATCGGCCCGGGCTCGATTTCAGCTTCAGCGGCTTGAAGACGGCGGTCGTGGTGGCGGTGCGCGGGCTCACGGCGGGCGGCGGGGAGCTCGACTTTCAGGTGCGCGCGGATCTTGCCCGCGAGTTCGAGGAGGCCGTGGTCGAGACCCTGGCGGTCAAGTGCATGCGCGCGCTGGAGCAGACCGGGCACGATACCCTGGTCGTCGCCGGCGGAGTGGGGGCGAACCGTCGGCTCCGGGAGGCGTTGTCCGCCCTGGGGGCGCGCCGCGGCGTGCGCGTCCTGTATCCCCGCCCCGAGTT
>QGUO01000049.1 GCA_003242495.1 Pseudomonadota bacterium
CGCTCGGACACGCGCCGCGGCCGCCGCTCGAGCGTGTAGTACGCGACGTCGCTGCGCGTCCGGGCACCGTGGCCGACCGAGTAGAACGGCAGAATCTGCGCGACGGTCTCGCCGCCGGCGCCGATGCCCTCGAGACTGACGAGACTGTGGATCTCGAAATCCATCGGCCGGTTGCGATCCACCACCAGGTGGTGGTCGGTCTCGAGCTCGCTGACATGCACGCGGTCGACCGCGCGCGGAAACAGGTTCACCGCCGGCGTGCAGAACAGCCGGAAGTGTGTGGCATCGAGGGCGTTTTCGAGTGCCGGCTGGACCCTGCGCAGGCCGATGAACACTTCGAGCTCATCGCCGGCCGCTGTCTGCAGCGCCTCGCGCAACTCCTCGAGCGCGAAGAACAGGAAGCGCTCGGGGAAGGCGAAGTACTCCTGCAGCAGGCGATAGCCCTGGAAACCGCGGCGCGTGACCGGCAGCAACGCCTCCTCGTCCTCGAGCCCGAGCGGCCGCACGCAGCTTGCCGGGCGCGCGTGCACGGTGGTGCTGCCTGCGCCGCGCACATACAGACCGACACAGTCGGCACAGATCTGTTCGAACACCCGGTGGGCGATGTCCGGGGTCGCCTTGATGTGAAAAGCGAGCGAATCGAGCGGCAGATCACGCAGATTCGCGCCCGGCGCCGCCTCGAGCTTGAGGCGGATCGCGGCGCGCGCGCGTCCGTCCGTCGAGAAGCCGAGCGTCGACAGCACGCCCGAGCCCGACAGGTACCTGGCTTCGGTCACCGTCAGCGGCCAGAGCGTCACGTCATGCGCCGTTCGGAACTCGCACGACAGCCGCTCCCCCTTGACCAGGGGACTGCGCAGGGCGGCCCCGCGTTTGACGGTATGCCCGGCCTGCAACGCCGTGTCCTTCAGGTCCGGGACGAACTCCACCACCGCACACGAGGGAATCGGGCACAGGAAGTGCGGATACACCATCTCCAGCAGATGCTGGGTGAACTTCGGGTGACGCGCGTCGAGCTTGAGCTGCACGCGTGCGGTCAGGAACGCGAAACTTTCGAGCAGCCGCTCCACATAGGGGTCGGTGCACTCGAGCCCGTCCATGCCGAGCCGCGCGGCGATACGCGGATAGGCCTGGGCGAACTCCGCACCCATCTCGCGCACGAACTGCAGCTCGCGGTTGTAGTACTCGAGGATTCGCGGGTCCATGAAGCGTCGGTCCCCTACCTGTGCTGCGCCGGCCGGCCCATCTTCAGCGCCCCGCCGCATCGGCGACGCGCACGTCGCCCGAGTCGATGTCGATGCTGGTGCGCAGCACCAGCTGTTGCGGTGTCGGCTGACCCCACAGCTGCGCCTCGATGCGAAAAGCCAGCACGTGCGTTTCGGCACCCTCCTCGCCCATCTCAGGCGTGACCTGCAAGTGCGACAGGCGCGGCTCGAACTGCGCGATGGCCGTTTCGATGAGACGCGCGATCTCCAGCGGATCCACCGTGCGGGCGGTGCGTCCGACCAGCGAGGGCATGCCGTAGTTGAGCACCGAGCGGCGCACCTCGGGGTAGTTCGACAGGTCGACCGAGGTATCCAGGCTGCTGCAATTCAACAGCGCCGCGAGATCGCGACAGACATACTCGCGCAGCCGGCGCATGGACACGCTCCTGCGCTCGCCGGTCTCGGGTGAATCGTTGGGCACCGTGCGTGCGGTGATCTCGCAGAAGCTCTCCACGGTGACGCCTTGCGGACGGCCGGGCGGCGTGAGCACCAGCGCACGCAGCTGCGCCGGCGACACACGTCCGGCGGGGGCCGTGAAGGTCATGCGCAGCACATCGGGCGCCGAGCCGGTCTGCCCGGCCCTCGTCGGTCCGCCATCCTGCCGCGCGTCGCCTGCCGGCACGAGTCCCTGTGCGGCGAATATGCCGCTCAGCTCGCGCGCGGCGATGCCGAGCTGCGCGAGCGCCTCGGGGGGGCGCACCGTCACCTCGAACAGCGTTCGCATGCGCTCCTCGTCGATCAGCCGATCGAAGAGCGCGGGCTGCAATCGTTCACGCAGGCTGAGCTCGGCCACGGCGTTCTCTGTGCCGCGCTCAGGCGCCCGTGGCACCGAGGCGGATCTCGCGCACTTCGAGCAGCCCGAGCTCCTGCGCGTCGCTGGTCAGCATGCGCTGGCCCAGGCCGGCGTACTGTGCGTACTCGTCGGGGCCGAGCTCGCGCCACTCGGTCTTGCGCGACATACGGATCGCCGGATCGGCGCTCGCTTCCGATCCCGGATAGCGCACCGGCACCAGGCCGAACGCCTGTCCGCCATTGGTCCAGGTGAGCTCGGCCGGCACCCAGGCCAGGTCACGCGCATCGGCAGGCGGTTCGATCTTCAGGCAGGCGATGCGCTCGAACGGCACCCAGTAGTACGCACCGTTCATCATCAATTCGAGTATGGGCCCGAGACGCGAGTCGGCATCGGCCACCCACTCGCAAGGTACGCCATTGATCGTTCCCGCAGTCGGCTGCGCCGCCTCGAGCGCCGCGGCGCGCGCCGCGCAGGCCTGCGCCGACTGGCCCTCGGCATCGAGGGTCAGCGCCTGCAGCAGCCCCGCGATCCACGGCAACGGCTCACCGAACACCAGCGGCGAACGCCGCCCGGCGAACACTTCCGCGCGCAGCCGCTCGCATTGCATCGCCGCGCCGTAGGCATGCTTCATCGGCAGCGCAGCCGAGTCCAGCTCAGCGGCGACGGTCAGCTGGTTGGCGGCGCGCTCCCATTCACCCAACAGCATCAAGACCTGCGCGAGAAACACGCGCAGCTTGCCGTCGGCGGGCGCACGGCGCACGTCGTTCTGCAACTCGGCGAGACACCCCGTGAGGTCTCCCGCACCGAACAGCTCCTGGGCAACAGTCATCGCTCACCTCGCTTAGTGGCCGCCGTGCGGCCGTCTGGCGCCGAACGACGCCGCCGGGTTCGCAATGCAAACGCCGGCAGGCGTCGCCTGCGCAGCCGGCCTCAGGCCTTGGCGTTGGCGGCGATGTCCCAGCCGAACGCCTGCGGCGTACCCTTGCCGCCCTTCTCCGTCTGCTGCACGTACTCCACCTTCACCTTGGCGAAGTTCAGCGAGATGTTTTCCGTGAGCCGCTCCTCGCCATTGCTGCCGCCGGTCGCATAGGAGGTCACGAGCACCTTCTCCATCTCGATGGTCAGATACTCGAGGGGCGTCTCGCCGGCCTTGCGCACGATGATCTTCGCCTTGTCGAAGTGCTTGCCGTTCGCGCAATACAGCATGATGTTCGGCGTGGCGGCATCGATGAACTTGGTGATGGAGATGTCCTGGAAGTTGGCCTTGCCGGCGCCACCGCCGCTGCCGTGGTGGAAGGTGCCGGTGTTCGACAGTCCCCAGCTCCAGGCCAGAATGTCGATCTTGTCCTTGTGTACCTTGTCGATCGACTCGCCCTTCACGCCAGCGAGCTCGAGAAACATATCCACTGCCATAGTCTTGATCCTTACGCTTGTTGTTGCCGTTGTGGAACCGGTGCCGTCTTCGGTACCGGCATTGATTCAGGCTCGTTCGCCGTTTGCGCTCACCCTTGCTTCTGCGAGGGCAGACGCGACACCAGGCTCAGCGTGACGTTCACGCCCTCGAGCTGGTAGTGCGGCCTGAGGTAGAACTTGGCGGAGTAGTAGCCCGGGTTGCCTTCCACCTCCTCCACCTTGACCTCGGCGCCGGCGAGCGGCTTCTGCGCCTTGAGCGTCTCGCCCGCGTTCTCCGGGTTGCCGAGCACGTAGCCCATGATCCAGTCGGACAGGTAGCGCTCCATGTCGGCACGTTCCTTGAACGAGCCCACCTTGTCGCGCACCATGCACTTGAGGTAGTGCGCGAAGCGGCAGCTCGCAAACAGATACGGCAGGCGCGCGGCCAGACGCGCATTGGCGGTCGCGTCCGGGTCGGCGTACTCGGCCGGCTTCTGCAGCGACTGCGCGCCGATGAAAGCCGCCATGTCAGTGTTCTTGCGGTGAATGAGCGGCATGAAGCCGCAGTTCGCCAGCTCCGCTTCACGGCGGTCGCTGATCGCGATCTCCGTCGGACACTTCATGTCGACGCCGCCATCGTCGCTCGGGAAGGTGTGCACCGGCAGGCCTTCGACGGCACCGCCCGACTCCACGCCGCGAATCGACGAGCACCAGCCATAGTTCTTGAACGAGCGGTTGATATTCACCGCCATGGCATAGCAGGCGTTCGCCCAGGTGTAGCGGCTGTGATCACCCGTACCGGTCTCTTCCTCGAAATCGAACTCCTCGACGGGATTGCTGTTCGCGCCGTACGGCAGGCGGGCGAGGAAGCGCGGCATGGCGAGGCCGACATATTTGGCATCGTCCGACTCGCGCAGCGAGCGCCAGGCGGCATAGTCCGGGGCAGCGAAGATCTTGCCCAGGTCACGCGGATTGGCGAGTTCCTGCCAGGAATCCATGCCCATGACCGTGGGGCTGGCGCCGGCGATGAACGGCGCATGGGCCGCGGCGGCGATCTGCGCGATCTGACCGAGAAGCTCCACGTCTCCCGGGGTGTGATCGAAGTAATAGTCGCCCACCAGGCAGCCGTAAGGCTCGCCGCCGAGCTGACCATACTCCTGCTCGTAGATCTTCTTGAAGATCGGGCTCTGATCCCAGGCCGCGCCCTTGTATTTCTTGAGGGTCTTGCCGAGTTCCTTCTTCGAGATGTTCATCACGCGGATCTTGAGCATCTCGTCGGTCTCGGTGTTGCTCACCAGATAGTGCAGACCGCGCCAGGCGCTCTCGACCTGCTGGAAGCGCTCGTGGTGCAGGATGACATTGATCTGCTCGGTGAGCTTGTGGTCGATCTCGGCGATGATCGCCTTGATGGTACCGACCACGTCGTCGGAGACCACTGCCGTCTCGCGCAGCGCCTGCTCGGCGAGCGTGCGCACGGCACGCTCGACCTCGACCCGCGCGCCGTCGGTCTTGGGTTTGAACTCCTTCTGCAGAAGCGCGGCAAACTCATCCGCGTCCGCGGCGATCTGTGCCTGTGCGGCCTGTTCGACTTCAGCCATGACTGGACCCTTTCAGGAAGATGTTCACTTGGTGCACAGGCCGCGCTCGGCGGCCCTGATGGTGATGCGCGGCTTCAGTTCGCCTCGTCGGCCGGCTTGCCCTGCTCGACGAGCGACTTGAGCAGCGCCGGGTCGTTGAGCGCCTTGGCGATGAGCTCCTCGGCACCTGCCTTGCCATCCATGTAGGTGATGAGGTTGTTGAGCTGCGAGCGCGCCTCGAGCAGCTTGTTGAGCGCATCGACCTTGCGTGCCACGGCGGCGGGCGAAAAGTCATCCATGCTTTCGAAGGTGATGTCCACCTGCAGGTTGCCCTCGCCGGTGAGGGTGTTCGGCACGCTCATGGCGACGCGCGGCTTCATCGACTTCATGCGCTCGTCGAAATTGTCGACGTCGAAGCTGATGAACTTGCGCTCGTCGATCGGCGGCAGCGGTTCCTTCGAATCGCCCGAGAGATCCGCCATCACACCCATGACGAACGGAATCTGGACCTTCTTCTCCGCCCCGTACACCTCCACGTCGTACTCGATCTGTACGCGCGGCGCCCGGTTGCGGGCGATGAACTTCTGACTGCTGGGCTTGGCCACGACTTGTCTCCCTCGAATGCAATGGGCTTGAAATGGGTCATCGGGCGCATGGGCGGCTGCTTGCCTGCGCCCGAGTGCTCAGTCCTCCGGCTCCGGCTCGCGCACACCGCCGGCCGCGCGCGCCTGGCCGAGCCCCTCGGGGGCCAGCTCCTCGAGCACGGCGAAAAAATCCCGCCCGACGAGCCGCTTGGCGCGCTCGAGGAGCACCGGAATCGGACTCGATGGTTCGTTGTTTCGGAACCAGGCGGCCACCGCATCCATGGCGCGGGCCGCGTCCTCACGCGAGCGGATGCCACCGACGGCGATCGCCGCGCCGGGCGCCGCCCCGCTCTCACCCTGTGCCTGCGCGGACTCCGCGTCGGCATCCGACGCCTGCGTGCGGCCGGCCAGCTGCTCTTCGATGAGCTTGCGCGTGCGCGCCAGCGGCGTGATGAGCGGTGCGAACTCGGGCGCCGCCTGCGCGCCGCCCTGGGAGCGCATCGCCTCTTCGATGGCGGTCAGGCTGCTGATCGCCTGCGTGAGCTGCTCGGTCAGCGCGCTCAGCTCTTCGGTCTCTGCGGCCGCGAGCACGGCGTTGAGCTGGGCCTCATCCAGTGCCGCGCTCTCGCCTTCGGCAACGGCGATCTGGCCGGTGGCGATCTCGATATCGCGAATGGACAACGCGCCAAGCTGGCGGTGCACGAGCAGCGGGGTGCGGCGCACGCCGTCGATCACGGCCATGCGGTCGGCGAAACCATTCAGGGCGTTACGCCGCAAAATGGCGTCCTCGTCGACACGCGGAAACACCTCGTCGGGCCAGGTCGCAAGCCAGTGCGCCGCCACCTCGAGCACCTGGACGAACGTCGCGAAGCCTTCCGTACGCACCGTGGCGCTCGCCAGGTGAGTGAGCAGGCGGAAATCCCTGCTGGTCGCAAGCGCCTCGAGCGAACGGTCGCGGATCTCGCGCCAGTCCGTCTCACTGGAAAGCGGCGTGGCCTGCCCGAACAATCGATACGCGTCGAAGGAGGCGAGCAGTTGCGTGTCTTCGAGATCCTCGCCGCAGGGCGCCTCGGCCGAAAGCGGCTCGCGCAGCGCAGCTATCGCTTCATGCATGAGGGTGCGTTCCACGCCGGTCGACGCGCTCCGCCTGCGTGGCGGCGACTTGCCTCGATGCGGTCAGGGGACGCAGAATCCCGGCGAGTCGTGGCCCCTGCCTTGCAGAGGTTGCGTTACTCGTCGTCGTGAACATCGTTCTTTCGGTTCCAGGTCATTGAATGGCTGTCGCGCGTCTCGGCTACGACAGAGTTCACAGTTCCAATACACGCACGGCCGCAGCTGCTCGCTTGAGCGGCTTCACAGCGTCCTCACCCTATAAGGCGTAAAAGAAGGGCGAATCACCCCAAGAAAGTTGTACTCAGCACGATCCATGCACTCACCTGCGATCACCCATCTTCTTCAGGCCTGGACGGAAGGCGACCGCAACGCCCTCAACGAGCTCACGCCGCTGCTGTACGAGGAGTTGCACAGGCTGGCCGAGCGCTGCATGCGCGGAGAGTCCACTGGACACACGCTGCAGACGACCGCGCTGGTGCACGAGGCCTACGAGCGTTTGGTGGGAGTGGACCTGCCCTGGCGCAATCGCGCGCACTTCCTGGGCATGGCGGCGCAGATCATGCGACGCATCCTCGTCGACCACGCCCGCAGGCGTAACAGCCTCAAGCGCGGCGTGGATTACAGCCGGGTATCGCTCGACGAGGCGCTCGAAATCGCGCTGGATACGGATGAAGTCGTGCTCGATCTGGACGCGGCCCTCGCCAAGCTGAGCCGTTTCGACGAGCTGAAAAGCCGGATTCTCGAGATGCGCTTCTTCGGCGGGCTCACCTATGAGGAAGCGGCGGGCGCACTGGAGATCTCCACCTCGGAACTCGACCGCGAACTCAGGCTCGCCAAGGCGTGGCTGCGCCACCAGCTCGAGGCGGCGTGAGCGGACGGGCATCCTGCCCAGGTGATCCGGCATCCGGCGACCCGCGGGCGCGGGATGGGGCGGGGACCTGCGAGGATCGGCGCGGTGGCCCCCTCAACCGCCGTCGGCCGTGGTCTCAACCTGCGGATCGCAGCGCGCCGTCCCTGCGCGCCAGATGCCGGCTCAGGCGTGCCTCGGCCTCGCGCAGGATGCTGTCGCCCACGGGGCGCACCTTGCGCAACTGCGCGGTGCTGCGTTCCAGCAGCTCACTGGCGCGCGCCGTCTCCCCAGCCAGACCGAGCGCTTCGCCGAGCAGGCTTTGCGCTTCGGCGATCATCCAGTGGTCGGATGGCATCATCGCCGCGCGCGTGGCCAGCGCCTGCTCCGCAAGAGTGCGCGCCTGCGCGAACTCGCCGCGACCGATCAGTGCCTCGGCCAGCAGCAGCTGCGCGGTGGCGAGGCGCCCCGGATTCTGGGCGTCGAAGCGCTCCATGGCAGCGCGCACCGTGGCTTCGGCCGCTGCGTACGCTGCGCGCAGCAGCTCGAACCTTGCCTGTTCCAGCAACACCAGCTCATAGCGCCGGTCGGCCGCATCGAGCGTGGCATCGGCCAAAGCCCGGGTATCGGCCAGCAGCGCCTCGGCGGCCTCGAGCTGGCCGAGCTGGCGCAGCACCGACACCTTCTGGAGCAGCGTGCTCACCAGATGCGGGTTACGCTCGCCGGCCAGCTTGCGCTTGATCTGCAGCGACTGCTCCAGCGCCTCGAGACTGCGTTGCAGATCGCCTGCCTCGTTGCGCACGCCGCCAAGGTTGTGGTACGCCGTTGCCAGGTCGAAGCTGACCTCGCCGAAGAGGCGTTCGAAGAGCTTGATCGCCTGGAGCAGCGCCGCCTCGGACTCGGCGAATCGGCCGCTCGACCTGAGCACGTTCGACAGGTTGTTCCAGGTGCGGGCCACGAGCGGCGAGTCCTCGCCCACGCGCTCGAGGTGACGCTCGAGCAGCTGTCGGTGCAGCACCTCGGCCTCGGTCAGACGGTATTGCCCGCGCAGCGCCTCGGCCAGCGTATTGATCGAGTTGGCGTACAGGTCGATGCCCTCGTAGACCGCATCCTCGACCAGGTCGAGCGACTCGCGCGCGTAATGCTCGGCGCGCACGAAGTCGCCGTTGACCATGTAGGTCATGCCGAAACCCTGCAGGACGTGCCCGAGCACGGTCGGATCCTCCAGCGTGCGCGCCAACTGCTCGGCGCGCCCGTGGAGCTCGAGCGCCTCGGTGAAACGCCGCTGCGAACGCAGGTTGGCGGCCCGTGCATTGAGCAGGCGCGCCGCTTCGGCATCGCCGGTTGCGCCCAGCCGCTCGCGCATCGCCCAGGCCTGCTCGAACCACTCGTCGGCGGCCTTCAGGTCGTTCAAGTTGTGGTGGATGGTGCCCAGGGAAGCCAAGATGAGCGCGAGCTCGATGCTGTCGCCGCGCGCGATCGCACGCTCCTGCTCGAGGGCGCGCGCGAACAGGTCGCGCGCCCGCTGCCACAGACCCAGGCCTTGATAGACCTGCCCCATGGTACGCAGCAGCGTGGCTTGCAGCCGCGGCTCGACGCCCAGGTCGCGGTCGAAGCGTTCGACCGCCGCATCGAGCACCTCGCGCACCGTCACCGTGTTGCCGCGTGACTCGGTCGGATTGGCCACGCGAAAGACTTCCTGCATGAACTGCGAGACTTCAGCCGCCGTGCGGCGCTCACGCTCGGCCGCATCACGCTCGGCGGTCACCCGCAGCGTGTGATAGGTCACGAGCAGCACGGCGAGCACCGTAGCGACCACCCCGGCCGCCACCGCGCCGGCGTTGCGCCGCAGGAACTTGCTGGCGCGATAGGTCCAGGCGTCCGGCCGCGCGAGCACCGGGCGATCATCCAGGTAGTTCTGGATGTCCTCGGCCAGCGCGGCGGCCGTCGGATAGCGACGCTGCGGATCCTTGCGCATCGCCATGAGCACGATGTTGTCGAGGTCGCCGGCGAGCGTGCGCGCCAGCTCGTGGGCCCGCGGGCGGTCGAGGCGGCGCACCATGACCGAGGGCTTGGACGGCTCGATGTTGCAGATCACCTGCTCGGCCTCGGCGAGCGAGCGGCCGATGAGCCCATAAGGCCGTGCGCCGGTGAGCAGTTGGTACAGCAACACGCCCAGGGAATAGACGTCCGAGACCGTGCCGATGGGCTCGCCGCGCACCTGCTCGGGACTGGCGTGGTCGGGCGTGAGCACCCGCTCGTGCACGCGCGTCAGCGCCTCGTCTTCGGCAACGATGCTCGGATCGAGCAGCTTGGCGATGCCGAAGTCGAGCAGCTTGGGCACCCCCTCGGCGGTCACCAGGATGTTGGAGGGCTTGATGTCCCGGTGGACGATCAGGTGCTGATGCGCGTATTGCACGGCCGCGCACACCGCCTGGAACAGGCGCAGCCGCGCCCGCACGTCGAGCCGCCGCGCATCGCAGTACGCGTCGATGCGCTCGCCCTCGACATATTCCATCACGAGGTACGGAATGCCCGTCTCGCTGGTGCCGCCGTCGAGCAGGCGGGCAATGTGCGGATGGTTCAGGTGCGCCAGGATCTGGCGCTCGGCACGAAAGCGCCGGGCGGCACTCTCGGCGAGCAGCGCGCGACCGATGATCTTGAGGGCGACCCGCTGCTGGTACACATCGTCGGCGCGCTCGGCGAGATACACGGCTCCCATGCCGCCGCGGCCCAGCAGCTCGAGCACCCGGTAGCGGCCGATGGTGTGCCCCGGGGGCAAATGCTCGAGCGCGAGCAGCGAGCCGGCCACGGCGCGCTCGACCTGACGCTCGAAGCCGCCGCCGGTCGTATCGCCGGCGCGCACCAGGGTCGCCACCTGCTCGCGCAGCTCGGTGTCGTCGGGGCATTGCTCCAGCAGATACTGCGCACGCTCGGCCGGCGGCAGGCGGATGAGCGCGTGAAACAGTTCCTCGACCCGCCGCCAGCGTTCCTGCGACATCGCCGTCGTGGGGGCATCGACATCGTCTCGTTCTGTGTTCACGATTTCGACTCCGGCTCGCGCTGCTCGGAAGGCTGAGGACCCTCCGCCGTAACCTGGTGATGCTGCAGCCACTCGCGCCAGATCGCCAAGGACACAGCCAGCAGAACCGGACCGACGAAGAGTCCGACCAGGCCGAATGCCAGCACGCCGCCCAGCACGCCGAACACCACGAGCAGGAACGGCATGCGGGTCGCCCCGGAAATCACCAGCGGGCGCACCAGGTTGTCCACCCAGCTCACCAGCAGCACGCCCCAGGCGAACAGCCCGACTCCCGCCCAGAGCTCGCCGGTGAGCATCATCCACACGGCCAGGCTGAGCCACACGACCGGCGCGCCGAACGGAATCAGGGCGATGGCGGCCGTCAGGGCACCGAGCAGCACCGGCGCCTGCACGCCGAACAGCCAGTAACCGATTCCGGCCACCGCCCCCTGGGCAATGGCGCCCAGGATGAGCGCGTAGACCACCGCCTGGGTGGTCTTGGCGGCGGCGTCGATGTAATCGCGCACCTGTGGTCCGATGATCCCTTCGAGGATGGCGCTGGCCTGCTTCAGCACGCGCGGGCCGTCACGCAGCAGGAAGAACATGGAGAACACCGCCATGAACAGCTTCACGACGTTGCGGCCGACCCCGCCGATCACCCGGCGCAGCTCGTCAGAGGACTCTTCCGCGAGCTGCCTGATCTGCTGGTTGAGGGCCCCCGGATCGTTGGCCAGCTCCTGGATGGTCGCCTCCAGCCACGGCCCCACGCCCGGCAGCTCGCGCAGCTCCGGCGCCAGCTCGGGATCGGACTTGAGGAAGGCGAGCACGGTCTGGTAGGCGTTGAGCGCCTCCACGCGCACCATGAGGATGAGCCACAGCAGCGGCCCGACGATTGCGATGGTGGCCAGCAAGGTCGTGGCGAGCGCCGCGATCCCCGCGCGCCCGCCGCACCCACGCACCATGCGCTGGTGCAACGGCCAGCAGACGTACGCCAGGATGCCGCCCCAGATGAGCGGCACGATGAACGGCTGCAGCACGCTGAACGTGAGCAGCAGAAGCCCGAGCAGCAGGCCGGCGACCAGCACGCGCCTGAACCATGGCGCGGTCGGCAGATCCGCAAGCATCAGCGGGCAGGCGAGCGGCGCGGCGGAAGCGCGTGTTCGTCAGCCGCCGCCGGCGGCGCGCCGCGCATAGAAGTCGGCGACGAAGGCGTCCAGACGTCGTTGTTCGATGGCATCGCGCAGTGCCCGCATCAGGGACAGATAGTGATACAGATTATGAATGGTCCCGAGGCGCGCCGCGAGAATTTCCCCGCAGCGATCCAGATGCTTGAGATAGGCGCGGGTGTAATTGCGGCAGGTATAGCAGCCGCAGTTTTCGTCGAGCGGACGAGTGTCCTTTTCGTACTGCGCGTTGCGAATCTTCACGACACCAGTGGTGGTGAACAGATGGCCGTTGCGCGCATGGCGGGTCGGCATCACGCAATCGAACATGTCGATGCCGCGTCGCACGCTTTCCACCAGGTCCTCGGGCGTCCCCACGCCCATGAGGTAGCGGGGCCGATCCACCGGCAACACCGGCTCGAGCTCCTCGAGCACCCGCTCGCGCTCGGCCTTGGGCTCGCCCACCGCCAGGCCGCCGACCGCATAGCCGTCGAAACCGATCTCCTGCAGGCCGGCGGCCGACTCGTGACGCAGGGGCGTCCACATACCGCCCTGCACGATGCCGAACAGCGCATGCGGATTCTCCAGCCGGTCGAATTCCGCGCGGCTGCGCGCCGCCCAGCGCAACGACAGCTCCATCGAGCGGCGCGCCTCCTCGAACGTCGCCGGATACGGCGTGCATTCGTCGAAGATCATCACGATGTCGGAATCGAGGTCGCGCTGCACCTGCATGGAACGCTCCGGCGTCAGCATCACCGGATCGCCGTTGACCGGCGAGCGGAAGCTCACGCCTTCCTCGGTGATCTTGCGCAGGGTCGCCAGGCTGAACACCTGGAAGCCGCCGGAATCGGTGAGAATGGGCTTTTCCCAATGCATGAAGCCATGCAGCCCGCCATGCGCCCGCATGACCTCCATGCCCGGGCGCAGCATGAGATGAAAGGTGTTGCCGAGCACGATCTCGGCGCCCAGGCCGGTGAGCTCCTCGGGCGTCATGGCCTTGACGGTGCCATAGGTGCCCACGGGCATGAAGGCCGGCGTCTCCACCGTGCCACGCGGAAAGGTCAGGCGCCCGCGTCGGGCGCGGCCATCGGTCGTCAGCAGGGAAAAGTGCATCGGGAATCGAGGACGGACAAAGCGCTCACGGGACGTTGCACATCGGGGAAAGGCAGCGCTCGCGAGGCGAGCGTCGGCGGGCCGCACGACGTCGGCGGGGCCGCACAGGATCCGTAAGCATACCTCACGGCGCCCGCGGCCCGTTAGCCGCACGCGATCGGGCCGTCCAGGCGCACCGGAGATCCGCCGACCCCGCCTCCGCATGGAGCATGGCCGCAGCGGCAGGCCGCCGGATCGCCGCTGCGGCCGTCGCGACGGACTCGGGGGAGCTCCCGGCCGCTCAATCCCCGAGGAACATCGCGTCGCCGTAGCTGAAAAAGCGATAGCGCTGCGCGACGGCGTGTCGATAGGCCGCCATCACGGGCTCGTGACCGCCGAAAGCGCAGAC
>QGUO01000465.1 GCA_003242495.1 Pseudomonadota bacterium
TGCCGAGACGCACCTCGCCCCAGTCCGAGATCTCCCGCCCGATATCGAGTCCCGCCTCGTACTCACGCACGCGATACTCGGCGATACGATCCTCCTCTTCGCGCAGGAAGACACTGTGCTCCTCGAACTCCAGCTTGGGAGCGACGAAGTAGCGGTGTGACAGCGACAGCGGCTGGTAAAACTCGGAGAACAGCCGGGGGTTGTCGCCGATCTGCAGGTCGGTGAGCCATTCGCCGCCGAGATCGTTGATCTCGGTGCTGATGAAGCGCAGCGCCGCGTTGTAGCGGCTGTTGCCCTCGAAATCGTCTTCCAGGTTGAGCCCGACACGTATGTAGTTCGGCCCCCAGCTCTTGCGCCTCAGGTGGAGCTCGAGCCCGGAGCGTCCTTCTTCGGTGACCAGCCGGTAGTCGATGGACTCGAACAGGTCGAGGGCATAGAGCTCGGAGAGCTTGCGACCGATGACCTCTTCGTCGAGGGGCATATCGATCAGGTCGCGCATCTTGGCCGTCACCAGCCGCTCGTACTCGCTCGAGGCCGCATCGACGCGCACGAACTCGATCAGCGGCGAGCGCTCGACGGCGCGTGCTTCCCGCCGCGCGAGATAGGCGTCGTAAGCCGTCTGGTCGAGCGACAGCGTGGCCAGCTGCGCGCTCACCGCGTAAGCGCCCTCCTCGCCGGCTTCCAGCGCCTGCGGCACGCGCGCGAAATCGACGGCCGTCAGGCGGCCGAGCGGCGGCTCGATGAGCACGTCCGCCGGCCCGAGCTTGCGCCGCTGCTCGAGGGTCCGTCCGCGGATCATGATGGCGAACGCCTGGTTGGTCACCTCGATGGGTGAGACCAGCTGATCGCGGGCGTACAGGGGGAAGCTGACGTCCACCGCGATCAGGATGTCGACACCCATCTGCTGTGCCGTCTCGACCGGCAGATTCTCGACCAGGCCGCCGTCGATGAGCAGCCGGCCGTCATACGGCGTGGGGGCAAACACCGGCGGTGCGGACATGCTGGCACGCATTGCGACCACCAGGTCGCCGCGGCTCATCACCACCGGCTCGCCGGTCTCCAGATCGGTGGCGATGGCGCGGAATGGGATGGGCAGGTCGTCGAAGTCCTCCACGTCCATGACCGGCAAGGTGGCGCTGCGCAGCAGTTGCTCGAGCTTCTGTCCCTGCACCAGCCCACGCGGCAGCACGAAGCCGTCGCGACGTACGCCCAGCGCATAGCGCACCAGGAAATTGCGGTCGTCCTGCTTGCGGCGGTAGTTGAGCTCGGCCCGCGGCGGCCGGTCGCGAAACGCGTCCTGCCAGTTGACCGAGCTCATCAGCTCTTCGATCTGCGCCGCCGACAACCCCGAGGCGTAAAGCCCCCCCACCACCGCGCCCATGCTGGTCCCGGCGATGGCGTCGATCGGCACGCGCATTTCCTCGAGCACCTTGAGCACGCCCACGTGCGCGGCGCCGCGCGCCCCGCCGCCGCTCAGCACCAGGCCTATGCGAGGGCGTTCGGCCGCCTCGGCCGCCGCCGCGCAGGTGAAAACGACCAGGAGTGCCAGGACCTTCAGTACGCGCTTCGCGGGCATCGGAGACGGTCGGGTAACCATAGGAGAGTGCAGCCCACGACGATACTAACAGCTCTAGCGATTTTCTTGATTTACAAGATCTTGGCGTTCGCGGGCAGCGGTTGAAAATATCATTGGCGCGGCCCCGCGGCGTCCGTCGCGGCCTGGCGACTCTCCCTGACCCATTTCACAGGAATGCGATGAAGATCCAATCCCTATGGCTTTGCGCCGTTGGCGTCCTCGGCACGGCAGCCGCCCCTGCAGTCTTTGCAGCCGAACCCCTGGCGGAGGTCATCGTCACCGCCACCCGGCAGGGCCAGGCCCTGCGCGAGTATGCCGGCAGCGTCTCGCGGATCAGCGTCGACGAGGTGGGGCTGGTCGGCTCGACGCATCACAGCGAGATCCTCAATCGCGCGGCGGGCACCATGATCCAACGCAACAGTGGCCAGGAGAGCCTCACTGCCATACGTTCCCCGGTGCTCAGCGGACCCGGCTCCTGCGGCTCCTTCCTGTTCCTCGAGGACAGCGTGCCCATCCGCCCGGTGGGCTTCTGCAACGTGAACGAGCTGTTCGAGGTGAACACCGAGCAGGCCGGCGCCATCGAAATCCTGCGCGGCCCGGCGGGCGTGGTGTACGGCTCGAGCGCCATGCATGGCGCCGTGAACGTCCTGCAGCCGGCGCCCCGCGACCTGCCGCGGCACAGTTTCGGCTTCGAATTCGGCCCCGATGAGTACTATCGCGGCCGGTTCGGCTTCAGCCGCACGGGCGATACCGTGGATTTCAGCGCCCAGGGCATCGTGACCGACGACGGCGGCTGGCGCGCGGATGCGCCGCTGCGCGAACAGAAGCTGAACATGGCCCTGGCCAGCGAACGCGGCGACTCGAAATTCGACCTGCGTCTGTCGGCGACCAACCTGAATCAGGAGACCGCCGGATTCATTCAGGGAAAGGATGCCTACCGTGACAGGTCCATTGCCAAGTCGAATTTCAACCCGGAGGCCTACCGCGATGCGTATGCCGTGCGCCTGGTCGGCCATTACCAGCGTCCGGTCGGTGACGACCTGCAACTCGACATCCGCCCCTATGTCCGCACCTCGCGCATGGATTTCCGGCAGCATTTCCTCATCGGCAAGCCCCTCGAGGAGAACGGCCAGGATTCGCTCGGCGTGCTGACCGCGGTGCATGGCTGGCTGGGCGACACCTCGCTCACCGCCGGGCTCGACCTGGAGGTGGCCGACAGCTTCCTGCGCCAGGTGCAGGAAGGTCCGGCCACCGATGGCCCGAGCGAGGTGGCGAACGCCATCCGCCCGGCCGGCAAGCAATATGACTACGAGGTGCGCAGCATCGTTGCCGCCGTGTACGGACTGGCCGAGCGCATGCTGAGCGAGCGTTGGAAGCTGAGCGGCGGCGTGCGCGTCGAGCACGTCGAGTACGACTACGACAATCGCATGATCGCGGGCAACACCGACGAGAACGGCATACCCTGCCCGTTCAGCGGCTGCCTCTACAGCCGCCCCGCGGACCGCACCGATACGTTCACCAACGTGACGCCGAAGCTCGGCCTGACGTTCCTCGCCAACGACCACCTGGCGGTGTATG
>QGUO01000050.1 GCA_003242495.1 Pseudomonadota bacterium
CCGCGCTCGATTATCTGGCGCATCGCGCCCCGTTCATCGAGCGGGCGCAGCGTGCGCGTGAGCGGGTCGTGCGCCGGTATTCGGCAGAGGCGAGCGCCCGCGCCTATCTGCAGGACTATCGGCGGGTTCTGCAACAGAATTCGCGTCCGGAAGGCTAGCGGCAGTCGACCTCACATGAACAAGCCAGCGCTCACCGTCGTCATCCCGGCATTCAACGAAGAACGTTTCATCGCCCGTCAACTCGCGACGCTGCGCCGCCATACGGCGGCCTTCGAGACGCAGGTGATCGTGGTCGACAACGGCTCGAGTGACCGTACGGTCGAGCTCGCGCGTACCGGTGGCGCGGACCTGGTGCTCCAGGAACGGGGCTCCGTGGCCGCAGTGCGCAATGCCGGCGCCCGTCAAGCGGCCGCCGATGTGCTCATGTTCATCGATGCCGATGTGTTCCTGACGGAGGCCTGGGCACGGCGCATCGGCGAGGTCATCGACAAGGTGCGCTGCGACAGGGTGTTGACCGGTTCCTGGGTCTCGGTCCCGCCGGATTGCACCTGGCTCGAGAGATACTGGTTCAAGCCGCTCGAGCATGGGCGTAACACGCATATGAACAGCGGACACATGATCGTCTCGAAGGCCTTGTTCGATGAGCTGGGCGGCTTCGACGCGACCCTGGAGACGGGCGAGGATTTCGATTTCTCGATGCGCGCGCGGGCAGCAGGGGCCACTTTGATCGACGATGTCGCGCTCAAGGTCATCCATGAGGGCTATCCGAAATCCGTGCGCGAATTCATGCGGCGCGAAGTCTGGCACGGCACGGGCGACTGCCAGTCCGTGCGGACGTTTTTCGGGTCCCGGGTGGCAGTGATCGGGTTCCTGGTGCTGCATGGCCTGGTGCTGGGCTGGGCATTGAGCCTGCTGACGCATTGGCCCGGATGGGGATGGCTGGCGACCGTGGCGGTGGTGGGCATATCGTTGCTGTCCTCGCTGTATCGTTACCGTCGGGTCGACCTGCGCACCCGCACGATTACGACCCTGCTGTACGTCTGTTATTTTCTCGCTCGGGGCCTGTCGCTCTACGCGGCGGCGGCCCGCTCGAACGGGACGAAGTCCACGGTCAAGGTCAGTCCGGAGGCGCGGCACTGATGTGCGGAATTGCCGGAGCCGTCGCGCTGACGCGGCATGCAGACGCCGCCGAGGTCGCGGACGTCGTTGCAAAGATGACCACGCGCCTGTCGCACCGCGGCCCGGATGCAGGCGGCCTCTGGAGCCATGCCGCGGGAGACGTGCATCTCGGGCATCGTCGGCTGGCCATCGTCGATCTGACCGAGCAGGGCAAGCAGCCCATGTCCTTCGGCGACGGGCGCTTCTGGATCACCTTCAATGGTGAAATCTACAACTTCCGTGAGCTCGCCCGCGAGCTCGAGGAACGGGGCCATCGCTTCACCAGCACCGGGGATACGCAGGTGCTCCTGGCCGCCCTGGCGGAATGGGGGCTCGAGACGGCGCTGCAACGCATGACGGGCATGTTTGCCTTCGCCCTCTGGGATGACGCCGCGGGCGTGCTGCATCTTGCACGCGACCGCATGGGCGAGAAGCCGCTGCACTTCGGGATCATCGGCGATCATCTGTTCTTCGCCTCGGAGGTGCGCGCATTCGAGGTCGTGCCGCAGTTCCGGGCCGAAGTCGACCACGCAACGGTGGCGGCCTATCTGCGCTTCGGCTATGTGCCGGAGCCGCTTTCGATCTACGAGGGCATCTACAAGCTTCCGCCGGGCACCACGCTCTCGATTCCCGCGCGGCGCGCCGCACGAGTCGCCGACGTCCTGGGGTGGTGGTCGGGGGTGCCGACGCCCACCGGGCATATCGCGCCGACACGTTATTGGTCCTGCGCCGAAGTCGCCATGACGGGTCGCGAGGCGCTCTACGCGGATGCACACGAGGCTACGCGCGAGTTCGAGACCCGCTTGCGGGAGAGCGTCCGGCAGCAGATGGTCTGCGACGTGCCCATCGGCTGCTTTCTGTCGGGCGGCATCGATTCCTCGCTGGTGGCCGCGATCATGCAGGCCGAGTCGACGGCGCCGATTCATACGTTCACGGTGAGCTTCGACCGTCCGGAGTTCGATGAGTCCGCCCAGGCGCGGGCGATCGCAGCGCATCTCGGAACGCAGCACGAGGAGTTCGTGCTCGCGGAGCGCGACGTGTCCGACGACATCCCGTCCCTCGCCGTGGCGCTGGATGAGCCCACGGCGAACGGATCGTTCTTCGCCGTGCAGGCGATTTCCAGGCTGGCGCGCACGCGCGCGACCGTGGTGTTGTCCGGAGACGGTGGCGACGAGCTGTTCGCCGGCTACAACCGCTATGCGCTGACCTGGAGCGCCTGGCAGAAGTTGAGGTGGGTGCCGGCGCGGATCAGACGGGGAGTACGCAAGGCGCTCGCGGCCATGGACCACCGCGTGCTGGCCGAGCGCCGGGGCGGGCTCATGTCGCTGTTGCCCTTCGGCAGTCAGGCTTCGGCGGGCTCGGTCCTGGCCAAGCTCGAGCGTCTGCTCGAGGCCGGCGACTATCGCCAGTGCTATGACCTGGTGACGTCCTGCTGGCCGCCGGGCGCACCGTTGCCCGGCGCCGGGCACCGCGAGCGGGTCTGGTGTGAGCTGCCGGGGATTTCCGCGCTGCTGTTGAGCGATCAGCTGGATTATCTCCCCGGAGACAGCCTCGCGAAGGTGGACCGGGCCAGCATGGCCGTCAGCCTGGAGACCCGCTTGCCGTTGCTCGATCATCGGCTGGTGGAGTTCAGCTGGCGGGTGCCGGAAACGATGAAGCGACGGGACGGGAAATCGAAGTGGCTCATGCGCGCAGTGCTCGACGGTTTCGTCCCTCGGGCGTTGACCGATCGGAAAAAGATGGGTTTCACGGTGCCCGTGGACCGCTGGTTGAGCGGCAGCCTGCGCGAGTGGGCGCACGAGGCGTTGCGCAGCGCGGCATTCAAGGATCTGATGGGCGAGCGCCATGCGCTGGTGCTGGATGCCTGGGAGCGTTACGCCACCCTGCGCCGCCCGTCCGGGTATCAGATCTGGGCGCTGGTGGTGCTGGCGGCCTGGTGCAACCAGCGGACGGACCGCGGTGGCCACCCCGCTGCGGTGCAGCCCGCGATCGCCACTGTCTGTGTCTGACGTCGCTCCGTCAGGGCGCGCTTGCGAGTGTTGCCTAGACATAATTCATCCATTGCGCAGCTTCCATTCTGCTGCGGGCGATCGGGAGCGATACACGATGGTGTCTGTGTATAACTACATTTACGGGTTGCGCGCGCGCTTGCACTAAGCTTTTGCCATGCCGGCTCGACGCCGGCCTGCAAGCTGTTCCGCCCATGGGGATTGAATATGTTGACTAAACATCGCTGTGTCGTGTCGAGTGTGCTTGTCGCGTTGTCGCTGACGGCGGGGCACGCAGGGGCCGAGATCCTCTTCGAGGACGGTTTCGAGTCGGGCACACGGAACACGACTCAGAACGGAGTTCGCTGGCACTACAGCACGGACAACGTGCGGCCGACCACGGACCGGGCCTACAAGGGTCGATATTCGCTGGTCTTCCCGTTCCGCGGCGTGCCGTCCGGACAGGACTCCTTCGAAGAGCAGCGGATCCGGTTCGGCAACCAGTACAAGGAGCTCTGGATCAAGTACGACGTCTACATCCCCAGCAACTACCACCATCGCAGGGAACAAGGTGGCGACAACAACAAGTTCTTCGCGATATACAACAATAACTATCAACCCGGATTTCAGGTGAACTTCTCGCTTCATCCCAGGTCGGACGGCGGCTCGAACCTGGCCATTCACTACTATCGCAATGGCCGCGAAGAGCCTTTCATCAGCAACCGTGATGCCTTGTTCACGCCGGAGGATTTCGGCAAGTGGCATCGCATCGTGATGCACTTCAAGGTGGCCTCGAGCACCAATGCCTCCGATGGCGTGCAGGAGCTCTGGAAAAACGGTCGCTCCATCATGAGCATCAAGAACCTGGCCAACGGCGGACCGGCGGGGCTGAACTACATGGATGAGGCCTATATCTGGGGCTGGGCGAACTCGGGCTTCAACGAAAACACCCACATCTATGTCGACGACGTGGTGATCAGCACCTCGCCGATTCCTTTGGAGGAGGATGGCGGGACGAGGCGGACCGTGCCGAATCCGCCCACCGACGTGCGAGCGAACTGACGCGGAAATCCATGCGCCGCCTGGCGGTGCCGCAGCCGCGGCAGCGCCAGGCGGCGTGACGTTCAGGGCCGCTGCGCAGCGGCCGCGGGGAGCCCGGGCGCGGGCAGGCCATGGGCACCGGGCCAACCAAGAAGCCAGACCAGGTCGTCAGTCGACCGAACGGCGAATCGTCGCAGGTCGGAGTATCCGTTTCCGGTCCTTGCTGGAGCCGAGGGCGAGCACGGCCTGTGCACCGGATCGACCAGGTGCACCGGATCGACCAAGGCGGGCGGCAGGGTCATGAGCGGGTCGAACGGCGAGGTGTCGCAGTTCGCCGCGTCGTTTTCCGGTCGTGCTCGAGCGGGGAAGCGCGGAGTGTCCGTGGCGCCGCGCAGGCGCGCTCAGGAGGCGGCGGCAGGTCCCAGTGAGGCGGCTTGGGTGGGGTGCAACGTCCCGATCATCGGCCGAGCCGGGGCGGCCGAGCCGGGGCATCCATGCCCCGCTTGTGCAGGCGTCCGCTCAGGGCACGCCCATGTAGTTCGCGGAAATGTCGATCTTGTCGATGTAATCCATGCGATCCGTGGCCGGCGCATTGAACGTACCGAAGATCATCACGCCGTTCATGTTCAGGCTGGAAGGCATGGGCGAGCTGAGCCGGATCTTTTCGTCGAGCACCTTGTGGCCATCGACCCAGATGGCGATGTGTTGCACGCTCGGGTTCGAGTAGTCGAGCATCGCTTCGAGCCACCGCCAGCGGTTGACGAAGGTGTCCGGCCCGTAAGCCTCGGTGTCCGACTGCACGTGATTGTTCCGGTCGCCGAAGTCGTCGCCCGCGAACAGGATTTGACCCCATTGGAAGTTCACCGTGCCGGCGGCACGCTCCTGGCCGCTGATCTGGGGACGGAACCGAATGATCTTCTGGATTCCCCGGTTGGTCCCGCCGGGGCCCTGCTTCATGCGCAGGCGCACGTGCAGCTTCTTATGGGTCCCGGAAATCCTCTTGAACACGCCGTTGTAATTCTCGTAGCCCGGATCCCAATCGAAGCGCAATGAGCGTCCGCCGGTCGCCGTATCGTCCGCGACGATCGTCGGGGGGCGCTCTCCCCACACCGAGCTCATCAGGGACGAGAGCGTTCCCGAGGTGAAATCGGTCGAGAACAGCTCGCCATCGCGCACCCCGCCTCCCTCGTTGGGCGGTGTTGGTGCGACGCACGGCACAGTCTCCGCGGGAGACCCGTCCACCGACAGTGCGGTGGGCGGGCAGGGAACTGCAGCGCCCGCCACATGGGCGAACGCGCTGCCGAGCGCCAATAGGGCGAAACTGAGTCGATGCATAGGTCCTCCGAAGGCAGTGCTGCGGCGCTGCGCTTGCTGAATCATGGGAGCGAGGAGGCGGTGGGCCGCCTTGAGTCTGTGTATCGAGATTAAAGTAACGTCACGCAGCTGGTACATGTGTATTCGTATCCCGACAGAGTGCGTGAGTCTGTGGTCTCGCCAACGAATGAGAAATACGCGATCCATGCAGTAGCCGATGAGGCGGTCCCGTAAGCTGCCAGTCAGGATTGACCGACCCTCGACCAATGCCATGGCGCCGGGGATTCGACTGGTGTCGGACCAGCTCCGGCTGTGCCCCCGCGACTGGCATCAGTCTACGGGCAGGGCCGGCCGGGCTTCGTGACGTCAATCAATCTTTGACCGTAAAAAGACGCTAGAATTGTCGTCGCCGAGCGACATCCCTGCGGCCGCTCGCTCAAAAGAGGGCCCCATGGGGCTCGAAGAACGCTGCGACGAGCGGCCGGCCGATCTTCGTAGCCCATTGCAGAACATGAACGAACGCTTGTCTGACGCGCCTCGCGGCCGTGGTTCGTGGATGCCCCGATGAAGTCCATTCTGGTCCTGTTCCATTGCGCATCCAACACGGGATACGCCATCGCCACCTTGGAGAAGGTCTTCTTCGAGATGGCCCGGGCCCTGGTCGGAGGTGATGAGGCGAGGATTCACTTCGGCTATCCATCCATGGCGCGTGGCCCTTCGCCCGCCATGCCGGACGATTTTCGCCAGTACCTGGTGCTCGACACCCGCTCCAAAGACCCGGACCACCGCCGGCAGGTGCACGACTATTTGCGGCGTCACGAGATCGACACGATCTTCGGGTTCGATCAGCCGGTGAGCATGCCCATGTATCGCCACTTGCGGCGGGCGGGAATCGAACGCTTCGTGTCGTACTGGGGTGCGCCGATGAGCTCCGTGTTCGGACCGATCAAACGCTCGCTCAAGCGCCTCGAGGTCGCGCTGCGACGTCATGGCCCGGATCACTATATCTTCGAGTCGTACGGCATGGCGGAAACGGCGATCCGCGGCCGCGGAATTCCCCGCCGCAAGGTGAGCGTCGTGCACCTCGGTGTCGACACGGAGGTGTTTCGTCCCGACCCTGCAGACGCGGATTACCCCTTCCGGGAACTGGGCATCTGTCGTTCGCGGAAGATCTTCTTCTTCTCGGGTCACATGGAACCACGCAAGGGCGTCAGGACGATCATGCGTGCGGCCCGGATCCTGGCCGAGCGGCGCCGGCAGGCGGATTGGCACATGCTGCTTCTCGGGAACGCGCCGGGCGAGGAGAGACGCCTGCTGGCGGAGCTGGGTGGCAACAAGAAGGCACGCGAGCACGTCACCTTCGGTGGTTATCGCCACGATCTGGCGCGCATCCACCGCGGCTGCTATGCGGGCATCATTGCGTCCACCGGCTGGGATTCGTTGACGATGTCATCGATCGAGATGCAGTCGAGCGGGCTGCCATTGCTGCTCTCGAACCTGCCTGGCCTCAACGAGGCCATCGAGGATGGAGTCTCGGGGCTGCTGTTCCCGCCGGGAGATGCCCTGGCGCTGGCGAATACGATCGAACGGCTCCTCGACGACCCGGCCCTGCGCGAGCGGCTCGCGCAGGGCGCGCGGCAGAGGGTCGAGAGCCGGTTCACGAAAGAGATCCAGCATCACAGGCTCGTCGAGCTCATGCGCCGTCTGACTTGACGGAGGCGCCGGGACGACGAATCAGGCTGCGTGGAAGTCCCGGGCGCACCGGCGCGGCGCTCGCCGGCGCCGCGCTGGATGCCGGGGCCGTGGCGGCGAGCGGCTCCCGCAGTACGATGTTCTTCGTGGCGATGATGAAGGCCAGCAGCACCCACATGAAGGGGTAGTAACCAATGGTGACGAACTGGCCGGCGATGAGAAAGCCGATGAATGCGGCGTCGTAGCCAAGGCTGACGCCGTAAATCCAATGATCGGGGCGGTCCTTGAGACGCCTGCGGATCTGCCGGGTGGCGCGAAAGCCGGCGAGGATGAGCAGGCCGTAGACGGTCAAGCCGAGGAATCCGGCATCGGTCCCGACCTGGACGAAAATGTTGTGCGGCAGCTGTGCCGAGCCGAACAGGACGTCCTCGGGGTGGTGCTGGGCATAGTAGGGTGCGAAATTGAAAAAGCCCACGCCGAGCAGCGGATGCTCCTGGATCATGGTGAGCCCGTGTTTCCAGTAGAGCAGGCGCTGCTGACTGGTTTCGTCGGAGCCCATGTCGCGGAACCGGTTCATCTGTTCCTCGGGGAGGTAGGCGATGGCTGCGGCCACGGCAAGCGCCGCGACCACCAGCACCCTGAACGAGAGTCGACCTTTCAGGAGCGTGTGATAGGCCTGGAAGCCCATTGCGAGCTGACTTCCCCGAGAGCTGGCGCCGAGCACGGTCATGAAGGCGGTCGCCGGCATGGCCATGAGGAACCAGAACTT
This sequence comes from Pseudomonadota bacterium, assembly GCA_003242495.1. Classification (GTDB taxonomy): domain Bacteria; phylum Pseudomonadota; class Gammaproteobacteria; order Steroidobacterales; family Steroidobacteraceae; genus Steroidobacter. The sequence continues at coordinate 7,963 of QGUO01000050.1, forward strand.
GAGTCGGGACAGCCACGGCCGCAGGCAGATGGCCAGCCGATAGGCGATCGGCATGAACATGAGCATCTGTACCGACAGCTCGCCGGAGTTCTGGAACGGCCCCTCGGGTCCCATGAGGCCCCAGTTCTCGAACGAAAAGCCGCGCATGGCCCAGGTGCGTGCGCCGTGCTGGGACAGCTTGAAGCTCGCCAGCAAGAACAGCAGCAGGAACAGGAACAGCCGTTTCTCGCTGTTGATGATGTTGACGATCAGGAAATAGACGAGGAACCACACGAAGAAATCCATGAAATGGTTCCACGCATGATCCGGCCAGTAAGCGTTGGCGCATGCGAGCACCACGACGAGCAAATAGCACACCATCCAGACATGGGTGCCGTCGCTGACCCACTTTTGACGCTGGTCGAGCAGCCACGCGCCGATCGCCAGCCCGACGAACAGTTTTCCCCATGGCAGGATGTCGATGGCCGGGACGATGCTTTGCGGCCGGACATACTCGACGAACAGATAGCCGCACGCCGCCCAGAACGAAAGGTGTTCCTTGCGGAAATAATTCCACATCGGCAGCAGTCTGAGCGCGAAGAAGTCCGCCATCGGGTGCGCGTCCAGGGAGGGGTCGCGCGCAGGGGCGGCGCCACGCAATGGTCGGGTGCGCGCGCGGTTCATGGACGCTCCTCGCAAAGCATTGCTATGTGCCGCGCGATGTCCGCGACCATGCGTTCGTTTCCGCCGAGAGACAGGGCGAACGCCTGGCCGGCCCGGCCCAGCTCGCGGCGGCGATGGTCATCCTGCCACAAGTCGCGAATCGCGGAGCGCAGCGCCGCGACATCGCCCGGCGGGACCAGCACCGCGAGGCGCTCGTCGATGATGCCCTCGGTGGATGTCCCGCGGGTCACGATGACCGGCTTGCCGAGCGCCATGGCTTCCAGATAGACGCTGATGCCCGCGGGTTGCAGCGTGTCAGGCAGGATGGGCACCACCACCAGGCGCGCCCGGGCGATGATCTCGTTGAACCTGAGCGGATCGTCCACGTCGTGCAACCGGCGTACGTGAGGTCCCATGAGCGACGCGTCGAGGCGGGCGTTGTGCGCCCGCGCCGCGTGTTCCGAGAGCACGATCACCGTGGAGTATCCGAGCGGTGCGACGGCCTGCAGCAGGGTGTCGAAGTCGCGATGCGAGGCGCCGCAGCTCACGATGTAGTCGCCGTCGGTGGGCGAGAGTCGATCGATGAAGCGCAGGTTGTTCGCCTTGAAGGGTATGTAACGGCAGCGTTGGGCCGCGATGCCGAAATAGCGCTGGTACCCGCGGGTGTCCTTGTGGATGAGCAGGAACATGTCGACCGTCTTCAGGATGATGGCCTTGAGCCACGCCAGCAGGCGCTCTCGGGGATTGGCCGGACGGCGCAGGATCAGGTCGAAGACGGCGACGCGAAATTTGCGCCGCAGCAGGACCTTGAGACAGAACAGCCGTGCGAGTTCGGCGGTCGTCGGGTTGGCGGCGAACACGACCCTCAGGCCGCGCGTGGACAGCAGCCTGCCCGCCGACAGGGTTCCCACATGCAGGGACCGATAGCCGTTCACCGCGATCGTGCCGAAGTGGATCTTGGCGACGATGACCGGCAGCATCGGGTCCGCTGCGCGCTCCGTCGCGGGGTGCTCGCTGGTGGTGGCCATGCGCGTCAATAGCCCGCGGCGAGGTCGATTCGGTTCTGCAAGTCCGCACCCTGGCGGTATCGCTGCAGGTTATCCAGGAAGTCGTCGAACAACTCCTGGGCGGAGTTGCGTGACTCGCTCGAGCTGTAGCCGGTGAACACGAGGTTGTCGAGCCCGTAGAAGGGATGCTTCAGAGGCGGCGCGAAGGTGGGGCGGCCGGTCAGCGGATCTTCGATGACGTCCACGTAGGCGCGTCGCAGGTGGCGCTTGCGCAATGCATCAACCAGGGCCTTCTCGGCCACCGTGTCGCCACGGCCGACATTGATCAGCGTCGCACCTGGCTTCATCGCCGCCAGCTGGCGCGCGCCGATCAACCCCCGGGTTGCCGGGGTGGAAGGCAACGCCAGAACCAGAATGTCGACCGCTTGCAGCAACGCCATGAGGTCGGAGGTCAGACGGACACCTGGCATGGCGGCCGCGTGCTCCATGTTGCGAACATAGGCATCGACCTGGATGCCGTTGCTGCGAGCCAGTGCGGCAACCGCTCTGCCGATGGCGCCGAATCCCACGATGCCGAGGCGCAGCTCCGACAGCTCCCGGGAGGCCATGAACCGCGCTCGATGGCGCCGGGTGGCCTCGGCATGCTCGAGGACGTTCTTGGCATCGGCGAAGACCAGTGCCAGGGTGAATTCGGCGATGCGTCGAGCATGCACCGAGCGGGGCGATGTGAGCTGGATCCCGCGTGCGGCGAGCGTCGGGAGGTCGAAATGATCGACCCCGGTCACCATGGAATGAATCCAGCGCAGATCCGGCAGAGCGTTCAGGAGCCGTGCGACCAGCCGTGCATCGAAGGCCCAGGTCGCCACGAGCACCTCGGGGCCAGGGACCTCTGGGCCCAGGGGTGTGCCATCGATGCTCAGCGACACACGGGATGCTTCGAGCGCACCCCGCACACGCTCATAGGCCGTGTAAGGCAGTACCCGTTTGGCGGTGGCCGCGGACAGCTTCATGAGCAGCGGCCGGCGGTGATCGATCTCGAGCAGCCATAACTCGATTCCCGCAATGGCGCGCAGGCGCTCGAGATGCTGCGGAGCGAGATGATTGGGAACCAGCAGTTTCATGCGTTGGTATGCCCCGCGCCTTGCGCAAGACCGGATGGGAACCGGATGGATGCAAGTTCCGGAGCGATGTTTCTGACGCGTTGAGAACGCTATACTATCCGCGTTGGAGACGCAAAGCGACGACCGTCGGCAGCCGTGCACGGGCTGCCGGCATGGCGCGTCCGCCCGGCGGCCATCCGGCTGCGATCCGGGATATGCGACCAGCTTGGCAGATGGGGAGCGCGCGGTCTGGCAGGCTATTCCAAGCGCAAGCGTCCAAGCCCGCGTCGGGGCCGGGCGAGTCCTTCCAGGCAAGCACATCATTTCGTGACATGCGTGTGACGCCACCGCAGATCGATGCTGCCGCGGTCGAGGCAGGATGCGGTGCGCTGCGCGCGGAGCATCCAGAAATCCCATGAAAATACTTGCTCTCGATCCTGGCTGGGATCACACGCCCTATCTCGTTGCAGAGCTCGCCAAGGCCGGTATCGAGGTCGTGCTGGCCACGACGTTGCCCGAAGAACGCTACTTCCTGCAACGCTATTGCAAACAGCTGCCCGCGCCCTGGGCAGCAGGCAGTCACGACTTCTATGCGCGGCTGTTGCGCGATCAGCAGGCAGACCTGGTTCTGCCGCTCAGCGAAGAGATCATGGAGGTCATCTGGCAACTGCCGGAAAATCTTACACAGCGGGTGTTCCCGCAGACGACGCCTTTGCAAAGGACCCTGCTGGGCGATCGAACGCAGATGTACGCCTTCATCGAAGCGCAGGGTGTGCCGATCCCCAGAATGATGGCGCTGGGTGATCGGGACGAGGTGCCCGCTGCCCTGGAAGCGCTCGGCAGCCCCATGGTGCTGCGGGGCACACAGGGCCTGGCGGGATTGCAGGTCATGATCGTTCGCGACGTGCATGAGGCGCAGAGGGCTTACGATGACCTGGTGCCGCGCTCGCCCGGGCCGCCGTTCGCGCAGGCGTTCGCCATGGGACGGCGCTGCCTGATCGGCGGGCTGTTCGACCGCGGACAGGCTCTGCAGTTGTTCTCGCAAACCACGGTGGAGTCCTTGCGGCCGCCCACCGGGCCCTCGATCCGGGTGCGCTCGCTGCGCGATCCGAAGCTGGAGCGTTACGCCGAGCGCATTTTTGCCGCGCTCGAATGGGACGGGCTCGCCTGCGCGGAGTTCATCCAGGACAGTCAAGGCGACTACAGATTCCTGGAGATCAATCCGCGTCCCTGGGCAGCCATCTACGCGGCACACAACTGTGGCGTGCCGCTGCTGCGCACGTTTGCCGCCTATTTGCGCGGCGAGCGCGCGCCACGCAGGATCGAGTTCCCGGACGGCAAGGAAGTGGTGCTGTTTCCGCAGTTCATCTCGGCCAGGTTGGCGGCCGGTGAGTTTGGTCGCCTGCGCGATGTCGGGTCCTACCTGCGGTCGCTGCGAGGCGCCCCATGGAGCAGACCCATGCTCGTCCTGCACATGCTGCGCCGGGCCATGTGGTCCAGACGGGATCCCGAATCGGCGGAGGAGACACCGCCGACGGACGAACTGGCCGCGCCCTGTGAGCGGGTGAATGAGCCGTCTTGAGCTGCTGCGCGGAGACCTGCCGCCCGCTGGCCATCCGGTGATTCTGCGAGCGGGCGGCGACCTGCCCCGTTTCCCGGGCTATCGGCCGCTCTGGCTCAACAGCGGCACGGCGGCGCTTGCCCTGGCCATGCTGCTTGCACGGCGGCGCCGGCCGGAGCTGGCGCGACCCGAGGCGGTGCTGCCCGCATATGGCTGCCCGGACCTCGTGGCGGCGGCGGTCCATGCCGGTGTGACCCCTGTGCTGGCGGATATCCAGGCGGAGGATCCCGGCTATTGCCTGGACTCCCTCGAAGCGGTCATCGGGCCCAACACGGTCGCGGTCGTCGCGGTCAATTTCCTCGGCATTGCCGACCGTCTCGAGGCGCTGCAGGCTCTCCTGCGTCGGCGCGCGGACGCCCTCCTGATCGAGGACAACGCCCAATGGTTCCCCGAGGCCGAGCCCGGCGTGCGCCTGCGGGGCGACATGGTGTGCCTGAGCTTCGGGCGGGGCAAGCCCGTCTCCCTGCTTGGCGGGGGAGCGTTGCTGGTGGCAGAGCATCTCTGTGAGCCGCTGGGCGTGGGCGCAATACCGCTTGCGCCGGCGCGCAATGGCAGCCTGCTCGAGGTCGAGGTGGCCACTCGCCTGTACAACCTGCTGTTGCAGCCGCGGCTCTATTGGCTCATGAACCGCAACCCGGTCCTGCGGCTGGGGCGCACCGTGTATCGGGAACTGCAGGCCATCGAGGCTTGCCCGCTGCACCGGCTGAAACGGCTGCCCGCCAATGTCGCGGCGCACATCGCCCGACCCCGGCACACCGAACGCTTGCTGCACACGATGGTGGCGTCCCTCGAGAATGTCTCGAGCCTGCCCGCGCGCGTCGGCCGTCGCGCGGGCAGGCTGTTGCGG
>QGUO01000466.1 GCA_003242495.1 Pseudomonadota bacterium
CCCGGCCCCGTCCCCCCCCGGCAATACCGCCGCGCCCCGTACGGGGACCTCAATCTGGCCAGTTCCCCCGCCCTTCCCCCGTTCCCGTTACGTCCCCCGTCCCGCGGATGGTGCAGGCGATCGTTGACGTTGCTCACGATGGCGACGAGCTCTTCGATGCCGGCATCGAGCGTAATGCGCACGAACAGGCGGGCGGGGGCGTCGCCCGCCGATCCACCGAGCGTCTCGCTGGCCGCAAGCGTCTGTGGGGCGTGGGGTGGCTCATCGAGCACATTCAACGCTGCTTGCAACAAGGTCATGTTGACGGTGTAAAGCCCATGCAGCTCCTGTTCGGTGACCGTCTTCGCGACGAAGCCCCGGTGCGGGACATAGGCGATCATGCGCTCGGCCGCCAGCCGTACCAAGGCCTCGCGCACCGGCGTGCTGCTGGTGCCCAACTCGTCGGCAAGGATGCCGACCTGCAGCTCGCCGGCGCTCGGCGAGCGCTCGAGCAGCCGGGCCTTGAGCCGCGCGTAAATCGGCTCGGCGGCCTTGTTGGACTCGACGGGCGCCCGCGGCAGCATGGCGGCGCGCGGAACGGGCCATTGTGGAGGGGAGCGGGACTTGTCGCAGGCGATCTTGTGAATCACGGTGCAGGTCGATGGCCGGACGCATCGCCGGCGTAGAAGGCCTGGATCTCGCGCGCCGTGGCGTCCGGGAGCGCGTCCACCGCGGCCAGCGCATGCGAATCGGTCTCGAACAGGACGGCGGGATCCTGTCCTTCGTAGCCGCCCAGGTTGGGGCGGTGAATGCGGTAGCCGATCAGGTCGCGCAGCGCTCGCGGGAAGCGCTTGGCGACGGCCGGCGGATAGGCGAGAAAGGCGTTTTCGTACTGCTTCAGCCATCCCAGGCAGTAGCTCAGGATCAGGCCGGTGCGCGGCGCGTCGCTGCAGTTCGCGCCCGCGCAATGGGTGACCGATCCGAGATACACGAGCGCCGAGCCGCGCGGCATGACCGCCCTGACCGCCCGTGCCGGGTCGGGCGACCGGGTCGGCGGCCGGTGATGACTGCCTGGCCAGATCATGGTGGCGCCGTTCTCCGGCGTGAAGTCGCACAGCGCCCACATGACGTTCACCAGGTACTCCATGCCGTTCTTGGGGCAGGGCCACATCTCCTCGTCGCGGTGCGGCACCTGCTGACGCTCGCCGGGATGAATTCGCACCGCCTGGGTCAGATTGAGCTGGTACCAATCGCAGTGAGGGCCGAGGACCTCGTCCATGATCGTCAGTATTCGTGGATGAAGCGCCAACTCGTGCGACGCCCGCGACTTGAGCAGCAGCGAGCCGAAACGCGTGGTGTTCCAGCCGTAGAAATCGCCGCTGCAGCGCGGTGTCGCGGCGAACCAGGGCTCGAGCTCGGCACACAGCCGATCGACTTCCGCGTCGGGGATCAGGCGCTCGAAGATCACATAACCGCGGGCGCGCAGCAGGTCCAGCTCGGCAACCGTGGTATGGGCAGGCTGCGGCGTGAAGCTAGTCATGCCGCTCTCTCCGCTTCAGGCAAACGGGATAACGGGTGATCGGGGCGGGGACGCCGTAGCGCTGCCTGACCTGCCTCAGGCCCGCCGGCGTCACCGTAACCGCCACGGCCGTCACTTCGTCGTTGCCGTCCCGCATGGTCGGGCCGAGCCGGCGCGCCTCCCACCCGCAATCGAGCGTGAGCGGCAGCAGCGCCGAATTCGCTGCGAACGTGAGCTGATCCATGCCGAAAAGCAGCGCGGTTTCCATGACGCCGCAAATGATCGGCCAGAGCAGGTCGCGACGCGCGCATCGTCCCCGCAGTGTCGGGGTGGTGCAAAAGCGCGAGACTTCCCAGATCGACGGTCCACGTGGAATGTCCTGGGAGGCATCGGGGAACAACTGGCACATCAGGTGCGGCCCCGCCGTGGGGATCAGTCTCACCGAGGCGAGCAGCGGCCCGCCGGGGGCTTCCTTGGCAAGCAGGTAAATGGTGTCTGCGCGGTCGTAACAGTCCATTTCCATGCCGGCGGAGACCGGAACCCGCCAGCCGTTGCCGTCGACGAACACGGCCTTGCGATGTCGATGCATGTCCGCCAGGTCTGCCGCAAAGCAGCAACGATTATCGGAGTTGACGATGAAAATCATCGGGCACCGCCCATTCCGTCGGGGCTGTAAGCGTGCACTGACTCACGTGCGGGGCGCACTAGTCCGATCGGACTATCCGGATGCGTCCAGCGACGGCCGGACGCCAATGCCGGCCGTGATGTCATGCGGACGGCAGCCGGCGCGTGCGGCGTCGCCGTGCCTGGGATTCGGCCGGCTCGGCCCGCAGGGCGTCCCCGAAGGAGATCTGACGGCCGATCAGGGCCTGCACGATGGCCTGGACCCGCGTGGTGACGCCCAGGCGACGCTTGGCGTGCTCGATGTGGTTGTGCACGGTGCGCTCGCTGATGCCGAGCAGCCGACCGGCCGCCCAGTCGCTCTTGCCTTGGGCGGCGAGCTCCAGGCACTGGCGCTCGCGGACGCTCAGCACGTCCTGTGGCTGCGCCGCCGGGGAGCCGAATCCATCGAGCCGTGCGGCAGCGCCGTACAGGTACATGGCCATCAGGTGCACGGCGGAGAAGCTGCGGGCGTCGATCGGACCCGCATCGAGCACCAGCGAGCATGACGCAGGCACGACGCCCGGCGCCCAAGGCAGATGAATGGGAATGGTATAGCCGCGGGTCAGCCCGAAGCGGCGCGCCTCGTTCAGGACGTTGCGCTGCGGCACGGTCAACGAGTCGAGGAACTCGGGTGCATCCCAGAAGAACGGCGGCAGGCTGCGCTCGGCGTACACGAACACCGGATCGATCTCGTGCAGCCGCATCTCGGCAAACTGCCGGACCCAGGCGGAGGGGTAGTTATGCAGCATCACGGCCTGGGGCCCGGGGTCGAGCGGATTGGTATGCGAGCAACAGGCGAAATGGCGAAAGCCCAGGCGCTCGATGACCCGCTCGAATGCGCTCGCCAATTCCTCGACGCGCTCGGCGCGCGTGCACTGCTCGACGAACGACTGTGCAAGATCGAAGTGCTCCATGCCCCACCCCCTGTGCCGTACCGACCCTCAAGTCGATCGCGGTGCAATCCCTCGAGCTTGCACG
>QGUO01000467.1 GCA_003242495.1 Pseudomonadota bacterium
ACCTCGGTAGCTCACGCAGCGGCGCGAGTTCCGGTTGGAGCAGAACGGCCCATACGATGACGTAAGCGATCACGATGGCCACGATGCCTGCCCACACCGATCGCGCCAGGCGACTGGTCGAGTCGACCGCATCACAGAACGCGCGATGCTGGTCCGCCGGCACCATTTCCACGTCGACGAACGACCAGGCCACCTGCGACAGACGTGGAAACAGCATCGCCGCCGCGAAAGGAAACAACGGCAGCGCGATCAGAAAACGCGTGTGGATCGACAGCCCCGCTAGAAATGAGCCCTTGACGTGCTCGGTCAGGAAACTGCCTTCGATGACACTCAGCAGCGCAAGGGGCAGCCATCCCACCAAGGCCAGAATCCAGGCGCGCTGGGTCGGGGTGCGCGCCCAGAGCCGGCCGAGTCGCCAGCGCTCTCCGTACCCCGTGAACGGAGATCGCCCGAAAATGTCGCGGTCGCACTCGCCGTTCACGCTCATGACAAGGCGCCTGTCGGCGGTCGTAGCACGTCCCCCGCGGTCACCAAGGGCCTTCGAGGGTGAAGTGAACGACACAACGCCACAGCAGGCATATCGTTCGTTCCCCCGGCCGACCACGCTCGCGTGAGCGCGCACACCGAACGCCAGCCCGCTCGCCCCGGACGAATCGTGCGCGGCACGCCAGCGGGCTGCCCCTTTGCTGCCAGACGCGGCATCCCAGGCAAGCCCCTGCACCAATCCTTACACCGGCGCCCCGCCGGCTCGACCCCTCGGTATGTAGTGTTTTTCGACTACATTCACGTGCTGTATTCCTCGGCAACGGACGAGCCGTCCTCGTTTCCTCGACACATTTCTCGGAGGCTCGCTGCGAACCGATCGCTCCAGCGAGAACCCCGTCGTGAAGTCGAGACGAACCCTTCGAGTTCGCGGTGTCGGTGGCAATCGACGATGCTACGGCGCAGACGGTCGCCATCGAGCGTCAGGGCAAGCGGATCATCCTGCGATCACTCGCCGAGCGACCAGAAACGGATTGATCGAGCGGCCCCGGGTACCATGCGCTGGCCCGGCAGTCGCCGAAGGCCGCTCGTCGCGATCCGCCCCAGATCTGCCGTCCCTCCTGCGACGTGACGGTGCAGCTGGGAGCCCTGGGCACCAGCAACACCTTGTGGAATCTCCGTTCTAACGCGGAGGTGTTGCGCTCTCCGGTGGAATGACGGGTTTCGATGGTTGAGATTCGAAGTGAGGCGTCATGATTTGCACACGTGCCGCCGCGAATGCATCCAGGATGCGGGCGTGCAGCGCCGACATGACGGCGGCACGCTCCTCCGCCCGCTCCAGGAACACGTGCAGGTGGTACTCGACCGAGAAATCCTGCAACTTCCATTGCAGGACGCGCGCCGGTGGATCCCTGCGAACCCCCTCGGTCTCGTTCGCGGCCCGCAGCAGGAGCGCTCGCACTTGCGCCCAGGGGACGTCATAGCCGATCGCCAGGGACGTGCTGAGCAGCGATCCGCTCTCGGCGCCCAGGCGCGTCAGATTCGTCAGTCTGTCGCTCGTCAGGACGGCGTTCGGAAGCGTGATCTCCTCGCGGCGCACCGTGCGCAGCTTGGTCGCCAGCGATCCCATCTCAGTCACGAAGCCTTCCACTTCTCCGATGATGACGAAATCGCCGACCTTGAAGGATCGCGAGTACAGGATCACCAGCCCGCTGATCCACTGACTGACCAGACCTGCCGACGCCAACGACACGCCCAGGCCAAGCACGACGCTCATGCCCTGGAACAGGGCGCTGCGGGCCCACGGCAGCAGTGGATACGCAATGACCGCGCCCAGCATCCAGATCACGGTCGTGGCGATGCGCCGCGTGGCGCGCGCCTGCTCCTGTGCCAGCCACTTCACCACGCGAACGCCCTGCTCCACTTCGGCGAGGATGCGCGCAACCCACAGGGCGATGGACCGGGTAATCAGCAGCACGCCGACGACCATGGCGAGCCGAGGTGCAGCCGCCACGATGGCCCTGCCGGCGTCGCCGAGTTGTTCCGCGAGCGATGCACCCAGCCGGCGTCCGAGGGGGGCGGTGTAGGGAAACTGGTGCAGCACGAAGGTGATCCACAGGTAGCTGCTGACAATGACGATCGCCCAGCTGAGAACCCGGAACGTGGCGCGCTCCACGGTAGCCAATGTCGGTGCGATATCGATGCCTGCTAAGGCCAGCGGCTGCCGGCGGCGGACCCACGAATCGATGATGCGCACGGCATGGTTCCTGGCCAGGATGGTCAGACGCAGCAATGCGACGAAGATCAGCGTAGCCAGTAGAGACAGACCGATGCCGCGCACCAGCACCGGCAGGCGACGCTGCGCTTCCCGGGCCAGAAGCGCGTCGTGCAGTTGACCCGCGGCGCGTTCGGCGAACTGCTGGAGAGTGAGACCGGATTCCGGGTCGACGTCTGCCGGCACCACCCCGAATGCCGGCACGGAGCCGATACTCAGAATGATCCCCTCGAGCGCTCCCAGCCGCGCCGCTTGGAGGGTCACCGGTCGCCCCAGCTCCTCGTGGCTCACCGCCGCGATGCGGCGGCGCGCATTGCGCACCCGCTGGGCCGGATCATTGCCACCGACCACCGCACGGAACGTCACGATCGGCCGGTTCCACAGCACCAGCGTCGCGGGTTCGACGCTTCGCACATCGTACGAGTCGCCGCCAAGGAACTGCGCCGGCGCCGTGCCGATGCAGCCGGCAGTCATGAGCACGGCAATCAGGACGTTGCGGCATGCCTTGACGCTCATGACGGGGCCGCTGCATGAACGCCACGCTCAATCGGTCTCGGACCCGTAGGGGTTGCCATCCAGGGCGTTCGAGATGTCGGCGATGGCTTTTTGCGCTCGCACGCTGTTGCCCGCATCATCGAGCGGTGGTGAGACGACCGCGATACCGAACTTTCCGGGCGAGACGGCGATGATGCCTCCGCCGACGCCACTCTTTGCCGGCAGACCAGTCCGGTACAGCCACTTGCCTGAATCATCGTACAGCCCGGCGGTGGCCATCACGGCGAGCACTTCGGGCACATACCGCGCCGTCATGACCCGTTCCCCGGTGACGGGATTGGTGCCTTCATTGGCCAGCGTCGCCGCCATGACCGCCAGGTCC
>QGUO01000468.1 GCA_003242495.1 Pseudomonadota bacterium
ACCCCATACTGCACCAGGCCTCCGCCGTCGCGCGTGAGCGCGCGCTCCTCGCCGGAGGTGAGGTCGATCACATGGAGGTTCTGCTCGCGCACGAAGCTTACGTAACGACCCTGGGGCGAGAAGCGTGCGTCGGTTTCGGGCGCGTCGGTGTCGGTCAGGCGGCGCACCGTACGGCGCTTCATGTCGTACAGATACAGATCACCGCCCAGCGGCACGAGCAGCCGGGAGCCGTCGGACGAGAAGCTGTATTCAACGATGCCACGTAGCGAGGCCGTGCGTTGACGCTCGCGACGCGCCTCCTCTTCGGGCGACAGCGGTGCATCGTCACCCGCGAACGCACTCGAATCGACCAGCAGCGTCGCCTCGCCGGTGCGAGTGTCGATGCCCCACAGGTCGAGCCTGTCCTTGTCCTGAGGTTTTCCCTGTAAGTACGTGAGGTAACGACCGTCGGGGGAAAACTCCGGACTGCGCAACTGTGGACCGCTCAAGTCGGGTGCCGCGAAGATGCGCGCGACGCTGAGCGGTTCGGCCCGCAGGGACCCGCACCAGATCGCCATGCCGATCAGCAAGGTCGTTGTATACCGCATGATGGCTTCGAAAGGCTGTAATCTACGGAACGATCGACGCATTGTCGGGACAAAGTCCTCGCGACACAATCGCGCCGCGTGATCGGCCTGTCCGGGTGCATCCGGGTGCGACTTCGGATGCGTGGCGATGGCGATATCCGCGAGTTGGCCGGCGGAGCGCGACCGTTGGTTGCGCCGGCGGTGCGGGGCGCGGCGCGAATGGGCATCGAAGGAGCGGCATACGTGCGAATCTTTGCAGCCATGCATATGGACAGTGGACAGCATCGCGATGCGTGGCTGACTGGATGTGTGGCACCGGCATCGTCGGTGGGCGTCTCGGGGATCACTTTGGGGAGACATGAGGGATGTGCAGGAGTCTTGCTACGTTGAGCGCGGCGGTTTTCCTCTCGGCATGCGGAACCGGCGCCTCGCCGCCCGCCGGCGACGGGAGCCAGACATTGAGGTATCCGCAAACCGAGCGCTCGGCGCATGTCGATGAATATCACGGCGTCGAGGTGGCCGATCCGTATCGCTGGCTCGAGAACGTCGACGAGCGCACGGCCGCATGGGTTCGCCAACAAAACGCCGTGGCGCAGCCGTATCTCGAAGCCATCCCCGCACGCCAGAAGATCAAGGCGCGATTGACGGAGCTGTGGAACTACGAGCGCTACGGCATTCCGATGCAGCGTGCCGGGCGCTATTTCTACCTGCGTAACGACGGGCTGCAGGACCAGAGCGTCTTGTACGTGGCCGACTCCCTGGACGGCGAGCCGCGCGTGCTGCTCGATCCCAACGAGCTGCGCGAGGATGCCACCGTCGCCCTCGGCGAATTCGTGCCCAGCCCGGATGGCCGGCTGGTCGCGTATTCCCTCTCCGACGGCGGCACCGACTGGCGGACCTGGCATGTGCGCGAGGTGCAGAGCGGTCGCGACCGCCCCGATATCCTGCGCTTCATCAAGTTCCGCGAAGCGTCCTGGACCGCGGACTCCAAGGGGCTTTACTACGCACGCTATCCGCAGCGCGCAGACGGCAGCGGTGACGACTCGAAGCAGATGTCGATCTGGCTGCATCGTCTGGGCACGCCGCAGTCGGAGGACGTGCAGGTGTTCGCGATCGCCGATCATCCGACGCGCAATCCGTATCCCGAGGTCAGCGATGACGGTCGCTACCTGGTCATCACCGTGTACGACGGTTCCCTGTCCACGGGCATCTACTACCGACGCATCGGTCCGGATGGCACCCCGCAGGGTGAGGTCGTGCGGCTGATCGACAGCTTCGATGCGCAGTACCAGTTCGTCGACGTCATCGACGATGTGTTCTACGTGCGCACCTCCGCCGACACCCCCAACGGCCGCATCGTGGCGATCCCGGCGAACGCGACGTCGCGGACGGCGTGGCGCGACGTGGTAACGGAGCAGGATTTCGCGCTGGTCGATGCCACGCTGGTGGGCGGGCGCATCATCGCCCAGTACCTGAAGGATGCCCACTCGCTGGTACGCGTGTTCGACCTCGACGGACGTCTTGCCTACGAGGTCGACCTGCCCGGTCTCGGCCAGGTCGAGGGGTTCGGGGGCAGCGCCCGGGATCGGCGTACGTTCTTCGCGTATGGGGACTTCCTCACGCCGACTTCGATTTGGTCTCTCGATGTCGAAACCGGCAAGGTGACTCTGTTCCGCGAGCCGCAGTTCGCGGCGGACACGAGCGCCTACGTCACCGAGCAGGTGTTCTACGAGAGCAAGGACGGCACGCAGGTGCCGATGTTCATCACCCGCAAGCGCGATTTCCGCAAGGACGGCACGGCGCCGACGATGCTGTACGGTTACGGCGGCTTCGGCATTGCGCAGCTACCGGCGTTCTCCGTGCCGGTGTACGTGTGGCTGGAGATGGGCGGGGTGTTCGCCGTGGCCAACCTGCGCGGCGGCGGCGAGTACGGTGAGGACTGGCACGTCGCCGGCACCAAGCTTCAGAAACAGAACGTGTTCGACGACTTCATCGCGGCGGCCGAGTGGCTGATCGCGGAGAAGTACACGTCCACGCCGAAGCTGGCCGTGCGCGGCCGCAGCAACGGCGGCCTGCTGGTCGGTGCCGTGATGACCCAGCGTCCCGACTTGTTCGGGGCGGCGCTGCCGGCCGTGGGCGTGCTCGACATGCTGCGGTACCACACCGCCAGCGCGAACGCGCGCCAATGGTCCAGCGACTATGGCCTGAGCGAGAACGAAGCGGAGTTCCACGCGCAGTACGCCTACTCGCCGGTCCACAATGTGCGTCCGGGCACCTGCTATCCGCCCACGCTGGTCACCACGGCGGAAAGCGACGACCGCGTCGTGCCCTGGCACAGCTACAAGTTCGCGGCGGCCCTGCAGCATGCCCAGGGATGCGCTCACCCGGTGCTGCTGCGTGTGGAAACCCGGGCCGGCCATGGCGCGGGCAAGCCCACCTGGATGCAGATCGAGGATTGGGCCGACCAATGGGCCTTCCTGGTGAAGGCGCTGGGGATGGCCGACGTCGAGACGACGGGATAGGCGCTGTTTGCGCCGGGCGCGGGCGGGCTGCCGAAGCGCCTGCCC
>QGUO01000469.1 GCA_003242495.1 Pseudomonadota bacterium
CTCGTGGGGCGATGAGACCGACCCTGCATCCTTTCCCGCGACGTACACAGAGGCCCCGCAGCGAAGCGGCTATACTGCACGCGGGTTGCGCAGCGGCCTTTCCATGCTCTATCTCGTCGACGCCTCGGTATTCATTTTCCGCGCCTGGTATTCGGTGCCGGTATCGCTCACCGATCCCGACGGCAATCCCGTCAACGCGCTGCACGGGTTCGCACGTTTTCTCGGCGATCTCATCGAGGCCGAGGCGCCGACGCATCTCGCCGTGGCGTTCGACGAGAGCCTGGCGACCTGTTTCCGCAGTCGCATCTATCCCGCTTACAAGGCGAACCGCGAGCCGCCGCCCATCGACCTCAAGCGCCAGTTCGCGCTGTGCCGCCAGGTGTGTGAAGCGCTTGGCGTGGCGACGTTCGCAAGCGGCGAATACGAAGCCGACGACATCATCGGCACCTTGGCGGTGCGCATGCGCGCACAGGGCCGCAACGTGGTGGTGGTGACGCGCGACAAGGACCTTGCGCAACTGGTCCGGCCGGGCGACGCCTACTGGGATTACATCGGTGCGGCGCGCTTCGGCTATGAAGACATCGCCGCACGCTTCGGCGTGCTCCCGGAGCGCATGGCGTGTTTCCTTGCCGTGATGGGCGATGCAGTGGACAACATCCGTGGCGTGCCCGGGATCGGGCGCAAGACTGCCACGCTGCTGTTCCGGCATTTTGCTTCGCTGGTGGAGCTGTACGCCGACCTGGATGCGGTGCTGAAGCTCAAGCTGCGCAATGCGGGGTTCGTCGCCGGCCAGCTGCGCGAGCATCGCGACGCGGCGTTCCTGGCCCGGCGGCTTACCGAGATCGCCTGCGACGTGCCCCTCGACGACGCCGTACTCGACTCGCTCGAGCGCCGGCCGCCGGATCTGGCCATGCTGAACGACCTCTACGATGCCGTGGGTTTCGGCCGACTGCTGCGCAACCAGGCCGAACGCATCGCCCAGGGCAGCTAGTCCAGGCTGTGCGCCGACCGGGCCGTATCCACCGGCCCTGCCAAGGCGCATAATGATTCCGCGCCGGTCCGACCTGGGTAGCGACCCGGGACACTGGCCAGAGTCGAGCGACGAACGATTCCAGCGCAAGCACGTCAGGTCAGGGGGCTGCCATGTCGTCGTCAACGGTCGATCGGTTCCTGTGCATCCGTAGCGTTGCTGTCCTGTGTCTGGCCCTGTCGATGTGTGCGCCGCTCGCGGCGCAGACCAACCAAGGGGCCATCGACGATTTGTTGACCGAAGCCAATCGCGTGCTGGCCTCGGGGCGGCCGCAGGAAGCGATTTCCATTCTGAATAAGGCCATCGAGCAGGCGCCGGCGCACGCCGACCTGTATCTGGTGCGCGCCCGTGCCCGCGATTCGATCGGCCGCTATGACGCGGCGATCGACGATGCCAACGAGTACATCGAGCTGCGTCCGGACGATGCCTATGGTTACCTGAGCCGCGCGCGTGTGTACCTCTCCATGGAAAAACGCGAGGAAGCGCTGCGGGATGCCAACAAGGCCATCGAGCTGGCGCCCGACGAGCCTGACGGTTACTACCGGCGCGCGGACGTGTACTACGAGATGGGACGCGAAGCCGACGCGGCAGCGGATGAAGCGAAAGCCGAGGCGCTCGCCGCTCGTTGAGCCGGCTTTGGGCGGCGCGCGCGGACGCGCCATTCGGCTCGTGCGTCGAACTGCAATGACACCTGTCGCCTGAGGGTGGCGGCAGTGTGCACGGTGTCCTCGCCTCGAGGCAGCGCGCTCGTGTCAAATAGGCGCTTTGCAAGCAGCCAGGACGACCGGTTCATGGAACCTCGCTTACGATTGCGCCGCGGTCTCAGCCTGCGCCACACCGTTGCCGTGTGGCTGGGCGTGGGCTTCCTGTTGCTGAGCGGACTGCATTACCACGTGACCGGGGCGCTGCTCACCCGTCAATTGTTCAACGAGGAATCACGCGGCGCCTTCACGCGCGTGCGCAATCTGCACAATATCCTCGCGGTCCTCTCCAGCGGTCTGCGTGCGACGACCTCCGATTGGGCACGGAGGAACGTCGTGCACGAGTTCGTGGCCGGCGCCACGCCGGGGTTTGCCGATACGCTCTCCAGCGCCACCTTCAGGCGCCTGCAACTCAGCTTCATGCTCATCGTCGACGGGCAGGGGCGCGTCGTGTATGCGCGGACCTGCTGCGGGCCGGGCGACACGCTGGAGCCGCTCAGCGAGGACGTCGTGCACGCCGCCGCACGCGCCGGCCTGCTCGACGGCGGCGAACGCCGCGACGAGGTGCTGTCGGACTTCATCGAAGGTTCAGGGGACGTGCATCTGGTGAGCTCCAGTCCCCTGCAGGATACGCAGGGCGCCGTGCAGGGTCGCGGAAGATTGCTCATGGGCCGCTCCATGACCACGACCCTGCTGCCGATCATCGAACGCATGACACAGGTCCGCTTGCGGCTGCTGCCCGCCGATGCGGCATTGCCGAGCGATACCGCCCAGGAAATACTCGCGAACGAGTTCGGTGACGAGCTGCACTTGTATCGTGGCACGGCGCTTGGCTACACGATCCTGCAAGGCCAGGCCGGCAACGCGCTCGGCCGGTTGGAAATGGAGCTGCCGCGCCCGGTGGAAGCCATGCTCGCATCGGCGCGCCCGTACCTGGTCGCGACCACCGTGCTGATCGCGTTCGTGTTCTATGGTGTGGCGTTGTTCGTGGTCGAGTACAAGGTCATCGATCCGATGGAGAAGCTCGCCGCGGCAGTCAGCGGCATCGATGGCGCCAGCCCGGCGCTTGCACGCGTCACCGGACCGGGTCGGGAAAACGAGTTCGGTACGCTCGCCGCGGCCATCAACAGCATGCTCGACCAGATCGAGGCACAGCAGTCACTCGCCCGCGACCGCGATGCGGCGCTCGAGGCGAACCGTCTGAAATCCGAGTTCCTCGCGGTCATCAGCCACGAGATCCGCACGCCCATGAACGGGGTGCTGGGCATGTGCGAGCTGCTGCAGCGCACCGAGCTGGACGCCCGGCAGCGCCATCTCGCCGACACGCTGTTGCGTTCGGCGCGCTCGCTGCTCGAGATCCTCAACGACATCCTGGATTTCTCCAAAATCGAGGCCG
>QGUO01000051.1 GCA_003242495.1 Pseudomonadota bacterium
AGGTGCGCCTCCTCGAGGAGGAGTGGCTGCGCAAGCAAGTGCGTCAGGATGGACAGGGCGTTGATGCCAGGGTCGAACACGCCCAGCCCCCCGCAGCGCCAGATCCATTCCTGTCCGGGATGCCAGACGCGGACGTCCTCTTTCCAGGTGACCAGGACGCGCCGCACGGTGCAGCCGGCGAGCCAGTCACGCGCGGGCGTCACCGCTGCCGCCTCGCGCGCATGCCAGGTCGCCATCAGGCCGACATGGTGCCGCGCAGCCAGCTCTGCCAGTGCCGCTGCTTCGCTCAGCGTCGCGGCCGGGGGCTTCTCCAGCAGCACGTGCCGGCCGCGCTCGATGGCCTGACGGGCGATCGCATAGCGGATCTGCGGGGGCGTGCAAACCGCGAGCGCTGCAATGTCGGGCTCGGCATCGAGGAGCGCGGCGACGTCCGCATAATGCCTCACGCCCTCGAGACGGTGGTGGGGACTGGCCACGGCGGCAAGCTCGAACGCATCGCTGGCCGCGATGGCGGGCAGATGCTGGTCGCGCGCGATCTTGCCCATGCCGACGATGCCGATACGGATACGGCTCATGACCGCGACCTCGCCGTCCTGCCGGCATCGTCGGGCGCGGTGCGCCCCCGGACCGCACCGGACCTGCCGATGACCAGGCTGACGAGCGGACCATCCATCACAGCGGCTCTACGTCGACGGCGGGCGCCGCCACGGGCGTGAGGGTGTTGCGCAACGGCCATCTGAACGGCGACGCCTCGATTTCGAACACATCACCCGGTCGCGTCTCGATGCCGTCCGCAAACGACAGCGTCGCGGTCCCGAAGCAATGCACGTGCACGTCCCCAGGCCGGCGGAACAGCGCGTACTTGAAGTGATGATGCTCGAGATTTCGCAGGGCGTGCGACATGTTGGCCTCGCCCGTGAGGAAGGGTTTCTCCCAGAGGGTGCGACCCGCGCGCATGACCCGGCTGACGCCGCGTATGTCCTGCGGCAATTCGCCCGTGAGCAACTCCGCGCCGAGCGCGGCATGGCGCAGCTTCGAATGCGCGAGCCACAGGTAATTGCCGCGCTCGGTCACGTGATCGGAGAACTCGTTGGCGAGACAAAAGCCGAGGCGGCGCGGCCGGCCGGTCCGGTCGATGACATAAATCCCGGCAATCTCCGGCTCCTCGCTGCCATCGAGCGCGAAATCCGGAGACGGCAGCGGCTGCCCAGTGGCCACGATGCTCGATCCGTCCCCCTTGTAGAACCACTCCGGCTGCACCCCCACCTCGCCCGGCCCCGGCTTGCCGCCTTCGAGACCGAGCAGGAACATGCGCATGGAGTCCGTCATCTCGCCCGCGGCGGCCGCTTTATGCATGCGGTCGCGACTTTCCGCCGAGCCCAGATGCGTCAGCCCCGTGCCCGAGAGACAGAGGTGCGCGCTGTCCGGGTGATCGATCGGGGGCAACACGCGCCCATCTGCGAGCGCCGTCGCGATGTCGATGCGCTCGGCGGCCCGCACCTGCGCGAGCGCCGCCAGGGTCGAGCCGGCGTCGATGGCGGCAAGCGCCAGCTCGTAGGTCGTCGCCACCCCCGCGACCCGGTGCGCCTCCCCCGCGTCGTCGAGCGCCGCCACCATGCGCGTGCCGCCCGCGGAGCACAGCTGCACCAGGCGCAGCGTCATGGCGCATCGCTCTCCGCATTGCGCACCGGGTCGAGCCGCCTGCTGCTCACCGGCTTCGCAACACCGACACACCCGGGCATCCACGCCCGGGCACGCCCCATGAACCGCTCTCCCCTGACAGGCATGCTCACTCCCATCGCAGCAATCGACGGCTGGCGCCGGCGCGTCGCTTCGTGCAGTATAACTCAGACAATATACCAGCCGGCCGCCGGCTGCAACGCGGCACGGCGATTCGCGTACGATGCGTCGCGCGATGGTCGGCGCACGCTCGCAGGGGGGATGAAAGCATTGAACCACTCCATCAGCAGCCTCGACTGGACGGTCATTGCGCTTTACTTCGTGCTCATCGCAGTGCTCGCCTGGTGGTATGGGCGGCGTCAAAAAGACAGCGTCGATTACTTCCTCGCCGGACGGAACGCCGGCTTCATAGCCATCGGCGCATCCATCTTCACTTCCAACATCGGCTCCGAGCACATCGTCGGGCTCGCCGGACAGGGCGCATCGACGGGAATGGCCATGGCGCACTGGGAGCTGCACGCCTGGGTGCTGATCCTGCTCGCCGGCGTGTTCGTGCCGTTCTATTACCGTGCGGGCGTCGAGACCATTCCGCAGTTTCTCGAGAAGCGCTTCGATGCACGAGCGCGCACCCTGTTGTCCGTGGTGTCGCTGGTGGCGTACGTATTCACCAAGGTCAGTGTCACCGTGTTCGCCGGTGCCATCGTGTTTCAGACGCTGCTGCCGGACACGTTCGGCTCGCGTGACAATGCGTTCTGGGTGGGCGCGTTCACCACGGTGGCCATCACCGGCCTCTACACGGTGTTCGGCGGCATGCGCGCCATCATGGCGACTGCGGTCCCGCAGGCCGTCCTGATCCTGGTGGGCTCACTGCTCATCACGCTGCTCGGCCTGCACAAGCTCGGCGACGGCGCCGGCTTGATGGCCGGCTGGAGCGAGCTAGTGGCGACCGCGCGCGACCACGCGGAGACCTTCGCACTCTGGCGTCCGCTCAGCGACCCGGACTTCCCCTGGCTGGGCGTGCTCATCGCCTCGCCCATCATCGGCATCTGGTATTGGTGCACCGACCAGTACATCGTACAGCGCACGCTCTCGGCGAAGGATTTGGCCACGGCGCGCCGCGGCGCGTTGTTCGGCGGCCTGCTCAAAGTCTGGCCGGTGCTGATCTTTCTCATTCCCGGCATGATCGGCTGGTCGCTCCACGAGAGGGGACTCATGGAACTGCCCACTCGCGTGGTGGATGGCGCAGTGCTGATCGACGGCGACAGCGTCTTTCCGATGCTGGTCACGAGCCTGTTGCCGGCGGGCGTGCGCGGGCTCATCGTGGCATGCCTGCTCGCCGCGCTGATGAGCTCGCTCGCCTCGCTGTTCAACTCGAGCGCCGCGCTATTCACCGTGGACATCTACGAGAAACTGCGTCCTCGCCAGTCGGCGCAGCACTTGCTGCGGGTCGGACGCATCGCCACCACGGTCGTCGTCGGACTCGGCATGCTGTGGATCCCGGTCATGAAAGTGATCTCCGGCGGCGGGCTGTACCAGTATTTACAGAGCGTGCAGGGCTACCTGGCGCCGCCGATCGCGGCCGTGTTCCTGCTCGGCCTGTTCTGGGAGCGGGTGAACGCGCGCGGCGCCGTGTGGGGCCTCGCCGGCGGCTTCCTCCTGGGCATGTTCAAGCTCACCTGCCAGGCGTTCTTCGGCGCGCACAAGATCGCCGAGCCGCGCTGGTTGGCCGCCATCGGCGATTTCAATTTCCTGTACGCGACCGGCCTGCTGTTCGCCGCGAGCATCGTGCTCCTGATCGTCGGCTCGCTGAGCGCGCCGCCGCCCGCGCCGGAGCAGATTCGCGGGCTGACGTTCTCCACGGTGCGCGCCGAGGCGCGCGAGGAGATTCGGCGCAGCTGGGACACGGGCAACAAGCTCATGGCCGCGCTCATCCTGGCGCTGGTCGGGGCCATGTACCTGTACTTCAGCTTCTGGCTCGACTGAGCGGCGCGCGCAGCACGGATGAGACATGGCGGGCGTGCGCCCGGCGCTCAGCGGCGGCCGGCGGCCTTCTTCTTCGGCTGCCGGGCATTGGTCGTATCGAGCAGCGCGAGCTCGATGAGCTTGGCCATGGCGGCGTGGGCTGCCTGCGGATCCCGGGCTTTCACCGCCTCGTACACGCGCACGTGATCGGGCAGCGGATCGCGCGGCAACGGCATGTGGCGCTGCTTGAAGATGGTCGTCCACGAGACCGCCGCGGCGATGCTGCTGGTCAACGAGACGATGAACGGATTGCCGCTCGCGCGCAGCAGCGCCGAGTGGAAATTCTGATCCGCGATGCGCCCTTCCTCGATCTCCAGCGTGTGCCGGCCCATGCCGGCGAGCGCCTCGGCCATGTCGGCGAGATCCGCATCCGAGCGACGCCGCGCGGCGAGCGCGGCCGCCTCCGGCTCGACGATCCGGCGCAGCTCGAACAGCCCGGTGAGCAGCTTGTCGTCGGGCTCGAACTCGAAGATCCAGGCGAGCACGTCCGGATCGAGCAGATGCCAGCGCTCCCGCGGGCTGATGCGCGTGCCGACCTTGGGGCGCGACTCGACCAGGCCCTTCGCAGCCAGGATGCGCACCGCCTCGCGGTAGGCGCTTCGCGAGACATGCAAGCGATCGCTCGCGTCGATCTCCCCATTGAGTAGATCGCCCGGCTTGTAGCGGCCGGAGACGATCGCCACACCGATATCGCGGGCAATCGTGCCATGCAGGCGCAGCGACTTGCGTCGCGCGCGAGCGTTCGTTTTGGCAGAGGTCGCCACAGAGGAGGCTCCTGCGCCGCCCGGCAGGGGCCGCCGCGCTGTGGCGGTGGATTTCTTCTTGCGTACCATGATGAACCTAATTTATTCGCTCGCCCTGTATACCAGCAACTTTCGACACCCCGTGCGGCACACCACCCGAGGTCAGCGCAGCGTACGGCGCGGCATACAGCGCGCACGCCCGGACGGCTGCGCCGGCACACGCGCGCAGAAGTTTTCGGGCACCGCCAGCGGCTTCGGGCGATTCGCGGCTTGCTGTGCATCGCTTGGCTTACGTCACGAACGATGAGCGACCAGTCGCCACGCCTGCGTACCGGCGGCGCGCCCACGGCCGCAGCGTGGTTCAAGCGCGGCATCACCACAGGCCTAACCTTGTCCGGCAAAATGGTCGCGAAGCCCCCGGCTGCATACCCCGGTCGTCATTCGGGGAAGCATCAACGTAGCGGCGAACATCCGGAGCAGCTCGCGGTGGCAGCGCTTTCCTCGTCGGCACCGGTGCTCGCCCAGCAAGGCGACGTCCGCTGCGGCCGAAAAGCTCCAGACCATCATCGTGCGTGCTGCGAGGCGCCCGCGCAGCCCTCAGGCCTCATGAACTTTCAGGTGCCGTCGTTGCGCAGCGCTTCGACGCTGATTTCGAGCGCGATCTCATCGCTCACCGCGGGCACATACTCATCCAGGCCGAACTCCGAGCGTTTGATCCGGGCATCGGCGTTTGCGCCGCATGCCGGAACCTTCTTCATGGGATGCTCCTTGCAGTTGAAGTAGGTGACTTCGAGCGTCACCGGGCGGGTGACGCCACGCACGGTGAGCTCGCCCGGCACCTCGGTCACCTTGCCGTCACGATAGGGGAAGCGCTTCGAGACGAAGGTGATGCGCGGATGCTTTTCCACGTCGAAGAAATCGGCACTGCGCAGATGCTCGTCGAACTTCGGCACGCCGGTGGCGATGCCGGTGGCGTCGATCTCGATCCTGGCGCTGCCCTCGCCTTTTTCGCGATCGAGCGTGATGGCGCCGCTCGCACCGGAAAACTTCCCGAAGAATGTCGACAGCCCCAGGTGCTGGAACGCGAACGTGACGCCCGTGTGGTTCGGGTCGACGGTGTAGGTCTCGGCCGCCGGCGCGGTCAGCGGCAGGCAGGCGAGCAGAGCGGGCAGCGTGGTGGCCGTCTTGATACCGGCGCGCGACGGCAGCTTCGACCGGAATGGCATCACATCATCTCCTCGAGGACGCAGCACGTCTCGGCGTAGGGCAGCGCTGACAGACTCGCTTTGTACGCGCCGCGCACCCGAAGAGTTCCCGGACGTTCCCGGACGCTCCCGGGCGTCATGCAGGCGTGGCGCGCACTGCCATCCACAGGTCCCGGACGTACTCGAACAGCCAGCAGGCAAGCTCCAGCCGCTGCGGGTCGACCTGCCCTTGGGCATACGCCATTCGCAGCGCCTCGCGCTCACGCGGACCGAGCCGATGCTCGGCGCAGATGGACGCCAGATCGAACAGCGGCTCACCCACGCCCGCATACTCCCAATCGATGAGCCAAAGCCGGCCGTCGTCGAGGATGTTGAGCGGATTCAGATCGTTGTGACACAGGCAAGCCACGGCGCCGCGGGCCAGCTCGGCCAGCACCTCCTGCGCCCGGCGCCGGAGCGCAGCCGTGTCATCGCCGCGCTCGCCGCGCGCGTCCAGCGTACGCCAGTACGCCTGCACGCTCGCCGCCAGGTCCAACCGCCGGGCGCCGGCGGGCACCGCCAGGCCGTGTAAGGCATGCACCAGCGCGGCGAGCCTGCGCAGGTTCTCCGGCTCGCGCACTTGTCCAGAACGCCAGGTCTCGCCTGGAATGTAGCGTGTCACCAGGAGACGTCGGTCCGGATCACAGAGCACCACCTCCGGCCCGATGCCGGCCGCGGACACCGCCGCAAGAATGCTGGCCTCGCTGCGCCGGTCGATCTGCAGCGCCTGCTCGTCCGCCGCGCTGATGCGCACGACCAGCGCGTCCCGGGCGGTACGGATCAGCCAGCTCTCGTTGGTCAGGCCGTGCTTGATGCGCTCGCGCGCCCTGAGCGTCGCGGGCGACACACCCAGCACATCCAATGCCGCTTCAACCGGGTGCACGGGGAGCGACGGCATTGGCGACGGTCCCATCCTGGTCTGCGTGCTGAGTGTGGTACTCGCGCCGCCACACGACATAGCCGCGCACCACGATGCCCAGGTACACGATGAACAACAGCGTGGTCGGCCACAGTTTCTGGCTGAAGTACAGCCAGACCGCCGCCGCGTCGACCACCAGCCAATACAGCCAGTTGTCGATCACGCGTCGCGCGACCATCCAGGTGGTGACCACGCTGCCCCAGGTCACGAACGAATCCAGCCAGGGTGCGGCGGCATCGGTGTAGGCGACCAACAGCCAACCGTTCACGACCGTCGCGAGTGTCACGGCGGCGGCAGCGAGCACATGCTGTCGCCAACCCCACCGCTCGATCCGCATGGCACCTGACGCCGTGCGCCCGCGGCGCCACTCGAGAAAGCCGTAGACCGCCATGGCCAGGTAGAACACGTTCAGCAGCGATTGCATGTACAGGCCGATGCGCGCGAACAGCACCAGGTAGATGCCGGTGCTGAGGAACGCACACAGCCAGCACAGCAGGTTGCGCCGTACTGCCAGCAGCAGATACGCCAGCCCGAGCAGGGCGGCGATGACCTCGGCGGCCGAGGTCTCGGCGAGCTGGCGGACGAAGTCGTTCACGGGCAAGAGTTGCGTCGCTCAGCCCGCGCCGCCCAGCACTTTCATGACGAACACCTTGCGACCTGCCTCGGCAAAGCTCACGGCCGTCTCCTTGGCGAGGATCTCGAACAGCCGGGCATGCTCTCCTGCGATCTGGGTGCTCATGGCGTTGGTGGTCACCTCGATCTCCGGGTAGGCATTCAGGCGCTCGATGAACGCCTTGATGGCTGGAATGTAATCCTCGCTCAGGGGGTAGAGGCTGATCTCGATCGCAGTTCGCATGGCCACCTCGGCTCGTGTCGATGAACGGTGTCGATTCGTGCAGGGACGTGCGGCCGCTAGAAGTTCACGACCGCCGTGACGCCCACCTGGCGCGGCTCGCCGCGCTGAATGTAAAGCTTGGTCTCCCAGTCGGGCGGCTCGTTCGAGAAGAAGAAGCCGCGTACGGCGTAGTCCTGGTCGAACAGGTTGCGCGCCCACAGATACGCGCTCCAGCGAAACGCATCCCCCTGGTTCTGCTCGTAGCCGAGCCTCAGGTTGACCAATGTGTAGGCGCGCGACTGCATATCGTGGTCGGTGGGCACATCGAAATAGAAATTGTCCGTGGCGGTGACGTCCACCCTTGCCATGAAGCCCGTCGGATGGCGCCACGTCGCATGCGCCGCTGCCGTGTATTCCGGCGCGTGTGCCTGCTCGCGGGCGGGAATCGGCTCGCCCTCCTCGCTCAGTGCGCCGCTCGATCGGCTGCGCAACAGTCCCAGCGACCCGCCGACCTCCAGCGTCGGCGTGAGGGCATAGCGCAGGCTCGCCTCGACCCCGGTGTTGTAGCCGCGTGCCAGGTTGTCGGTAACGAAGGTGTACGTGCCCGGATTGGCGGGATCGAGCTGCTCGCCGGTTCGCACCTGCAGATCGCGCCGCCATTGATAGAAGAGCGCGACATCGAACAGCCCGCGGCCGTCGGCGAGTCGCCGCTTGTAGCCCGACTCGAGGTTCCACAGGTACTCGGGCTCGAAATGACGCTTGTCGGTGGGGACGTTGCCGAGGTTGAAACCGCCCGCCTTGTAGCCGCGCGACAGGGACGTATACCAGGTGGCGTCCGCGGAAATGTCCGTGCTCAGCGAGAGCTGGCCCCCGACCATGCGATCGCGCGCGCTGAGATCGTGCGCCACGACATCGCCGCCCACCAACCCGAGATCGTCGTAGCGCGCTCGGCGCTGCTCGAGACGCAGCCCCGCCGACCAGCGCCAGCGCTCGCCCAGCCAGCCGTCGACTTGGCCGAACGCCGCGAGATTGGTGGCCGCATAGGCGCTTGCCAAGCTGTCCTCGCTGGTCGACGCATCTTCGGGAAAGGCGGGATCGGCGAACGCGCCCAGCTGCAGGTCGCGGCCGTCCTCCTCGAGACGCAGCGCGTAGAGTCCGAACAGCCATGCCGGCCCACTGCCCGGCGCCGCCTGTTCGGAGGCAAGCCGCAGCTCGAGACTGCCGGTGTTGCGATCGCGCTCGGCGCGCACGAAGTAATCGTACGTGTACGGCGCCCAGCTCTGCGGGTTGCCCCAGTCCGCGTCGAAGCTGTTGATGCTCTGCGAATCGGCATACGAGCCGATGAGCGTCAGCGTGTAGGGCGCCCAGGCGGTCGTCACCAGGCGCGCGGAGGCGCCGGTGGCCCGCTGCGCATCCCGTCCCGGCCGGTCCGAAAGGGTCACGCGCGAGTTGTCGATCGCCCACGCGTCGTAACCGTTGTCGAAATCGGCGTGCAGCAGGGTGAGATCGAGCGTGGTGTCCTCGCTCGGCTGCCAGCGCCACTTGAGGCGCGCGGTGAGCTCGTCGCGGTCGTTGGTGTCGTCGCGCCCGAGATACGTGTTGTGCATGAATCCATCGCTGCGGTACTGCTGCACCGACAGGCGCCAGGCCGAGTCCAGCGCTTCGACCGGGCCCGTGGCCGTGAGCCCGGCGGCACGCGTGCCGTACTCGCCGGCACTCGCCTCGACCGAGTAATGCGGCTCGTCGAGCGGTTCGTTGCCGTTGACCACGATCAGCCCGGCGAGCGCATTGGCGCCGTAGCGCGTGCCCTGCGGGCCGCGCAGCACTTCGATCCGCCCGACGTCGAACAGGGTGGCCGGCATGCCGAGACCGCTGAAGTCGATGTCGTCGATCAAGAAGCCGACCGACATGTTGGGCGCACCCTCGTATTGCTCGCGCTCGCCGATGCCGCGAATCTGGAAATAGCGTGGGCGTGACGTGCCGCCCGCCCAGTTGAGGTTGGGCGTCAGACCGATCACGTCCTCGAAATGCTGTTGGCCGGCATCCGCGAGCGTACGGCGATCGAGCACCGTGACGCTGGCAGGCACCTCGATCCAGGACTGCGAGCGCAGCGTGCCGGTCACGACCACCTCCTCCAGGACATCACCCGCGGCCCAGCCGAGCGCGGGCGCGGCCAGCAGGATTGCGCAGGAACGTGAACTCAAGCTTGCAAGACGCATGACGACAGATCCTCGATCAGTGAAGATCCGTTAGCTCGGGCAAGACAGGGAAGGATGTGGCGGCTTGCGAACGCAAGCATCGGCATGACCTGCTCCCTACGCCGGTACTAACCGGATCAGGTTCAACGGGTTCGCGGCTCCGGCCACGTCCAGGATTACCCGGGCGCGGCAGCCGACGTCTCAGGCCCTCGTACAGGGCCACCCCTTAGGCGAGCGCGATTGTAGCGCATTGCGCCCGGAACTGACGAGCCGCCACCGCGGACCGCCCGTCGGCCACACATTGACGTTGCGGCGTACTTCGGCCATAACCCGGCCTTTGGAACCCAGCGCCGAGCGTCTTGTAAGGAACGCCCAGATGAACAATCGCCATTGCCGGCTCTTTCGCGTCGATGCATTCACCCGTCAGCGCTTCTGCGGCAACCCGGCCGTCGTGGTGCTCGATGCGGATGAGCTCAGCGAGCAACAGATGCAGACGATCGCTGCCGAGGTGAACGCCGAGACCGCTTTCGTGCTCGAGGCCGAGTCGGGCGATCACGACATGCAGGTGCGCTACTTCACACCGCAACATCCCGTGCCCTTCGTCGGACATGCCACCATTGCCGCACAATACGTGCGGGCGAAGAAGGACGGCATGCCGGCCGGGAAGATCCGCCAGCGCACCGGCGCCGGCGTGGTGGAAATCGAGGTGCGCGAGGTGGACGGCGACTTGCGCATCGCGATCACCCAGAGCCCGCCCTCTTTCGGGCCGATCATTCCCGATCATCACCGCACCCAGGTGCTCAACGCCCTGGGTATCTCGAGTCCCAACCTGCACAAGGATTGTCCGCTGCAGGTGATGGTCAAGGGCAGTACGCGCCTGCTCATCGGGCTGCGCTCGCCGGAGCTGCTCGACTCCGTGAAGCCCGATTTCGAGGAGTTGGCGCGCCTCACCCCGCACGTGGGCGCGGAAGGCTACTTCGTGTTCGCGCTCAGCCCGACCGACGGGGTCCAGGGCACCGAGTCGCGCATGTTCTGCCCGGCGCTGGGCATCCCCGAGGATCCGGTGAGCGGCAATGCGCACGGCATGCTGGGCGCCTATCTGGTCAGTCGCGGACTGCTCGAGTGCGGCGAGGACGGGCGGGCGAGATTCCTGGGCCGTCAGGGCCAGTGGGTGCGCCGACCGGGGCTGGTAGACGTGGAAGTGGAGTGTTCCGGCAAGGTGGCGCAAAGCGTGCGCATTGCCGGCGACGCGGTGATCGTCTACGAGGCGGACATCCAGGTCTGACCCATAGCGATACCCGTACCCGCGTCGACATACGCGCGGCGCGCGGGTAGACGCATTCCAGCCGCGCAGCCGGCTGCGCGGCGGCGCGGTCGCGAGGCAAGGCGCAGCCCGGTGCTGCACCTTGCCGTCCCGGCCTGCGGCGCACCCGCCGTCTCACGCGCCGGGATCGTGCTCATCGTCCGCTTCTCAGGCTCCGGCGGTGCGTTGTACGAACGTCGCGCGGCCGCCGCGGCCGATTTTGAGAATATGTCGCACCGAGGGCACGAGGTCTTCCACATCGTGCACCGCCATGACGAGCTGCGTCCCGCCGCGAGCCAGGCGTTCGAGAAGCTCGAGCACCTGCGCACGAACCTCGCCGTCGAGCCCCGTGCAGGGCTCGTCGAGCAGCAGCAGCTGCGGATCGTTGACCATGGCGCGAGCGATCAACGCCAGGCGCAACTGCCCATAGGACACCGCCCGCGGCTTGCGCGCGCGCAAGTGCTCGATCCCGAAGGCCTTCAGCCAACGGCGCGCCGCGCGCCGGTCGGCCGCCGTCGGCGTGGCATCGAGCCCCACGCTGGCGTAACGACCCGAAATCACGATCTCCTCGATGGACTCGGATGCGTAATGCCGCGCCTGCAACTCGGGCGACACCCACCCCACGCGTTGTTTCCAATGCTCGATGTGGGTGCCTGGCGGCACACCGCGCCGCTCGATCGTGCCGCCGAGGGCCGGATGCAGATCGCCGTAGATCATGCTGAGCAAGGTGGACTTGCCCGAGCCATTCGCGCCCAGCACCGCCCAGTGCTCGCCCGCCGCGATGGTCCAGTCGAGATTGCGCAGGACGAGGCGGTAATCGCGGTAGATGTCGGCGTTGGCGATACGCACCAGCGGCGCTTCCGGCCGCGCCGTTGCGCGGGCTTCTTCCCGACGCACCCGCAAGGCGCGCTCCGGGCGAGGACGGGGCGCGACCGCCTGCACCGCCGGTGACTTGTCGCGCCGGACAGCGCGCGCGGGCCCTGCGGCGACGATGCGGCCGGCCTCGATGTGGGCGATGTGCGTGACATTGGCGGGCAGTTCCTGCGGCCGATGCGAGGTCAAGATCCAATCGTGACCGCCGCGCGGCTGCTCGAGGGCGGCCTTGAGCTTTTCACTCACGCGCGCGTCGAGCCCATTGAATACCTCGTCGAGCAGCAACACACGAGCCTCGCCGGCGAACGCGCGGGCGACCAGCGCCAGCCGGCGCTGGCCATACGACAGCGAGAGCATCCGACGGTCGCGCAGGCCCCACAGGCTGAACCGTCGCAGCAGACGCTCGACCCGGGCGCGCTGTGCGCGGGTCGGTTGCGTCAGCGGAATGTCCTCGTCGAACAGCCCCGTGGTGACGACATCGGTCACCGAAAGATTCCAGCCGTAGCGCTCGTACTTGTCCTGGCGTTCGGGGCCGACATAGGCGATGAGGTGCTTGAGCCCCACCGGCTGCTCGCGCAGCTCGCCATCGAGATACCAGCGTCGCCGCTCGCGCCCGGTGGGCGTCGGCCAGACGTCGCCGCGCAGCATCTTGAGAAACATGCTCTTGCCCGAGCCGTTCGGGCCGACGAGCGCCCAGCGCTCGCCACGGCGCAGCGTGAACCCGACGTCATCGAGAACGGGTTGGTCGTCGAGAATCAGGGAGCAATGACGCAGTTCGATCAGGGGCGTGTGCAACGTCGGTCTTTCCTCGGCCTGAAAGCGGACATTCTAGCGGTCACCAGGCGAGCGCGTGGCCGGCGTCGGCCCTGCGAACCCGTGCGCAACGGTGCCTCCGCCCCACTCCTGCCGCGCGGCGACCCGAACATGATCGCTCGAGGCGCCACCAGTAGATGCCAGTCACGTCAAGGCTGGCCGACTTCTTCGAGTGCCCAGCGAACGGGCATGTCGCGCGCCAGCCCCCGGCCGCGATCGGGCGAACGCTCGAAGGCCGTAATGATGGGCTTCATGCCGCGGCACCAACCAGGGACGCGACGTCAGTCGGCATGACCCACGGGACGAGGGGGACTTCTTGCATGGTCTCACTCCGAATCTACCCTTCCCGAGGACGAACGACCGGAAGG
>QGUO01000470.1 GCA_003242495.1 Pseudomonadota bacterium
GATGTGACCCGTTCGGGGGCCTCGATCGATGCCTAGGCCTCGATCAAGCCGTTACGGATCGCGATCAAGGTGAGCTCGGATTGATTCGCCACGCCGAGCTTCTGCTTGATGTTGTAGAGGTGGGTGCCGACCGTGGAAGCAGAGAGCTTCAGGTCGTCGGCGATGCGCTGCACCGTCGCGCCGCGCGCCAGGCGGATGAACACCTCGAACTCGCGCTCCGAGAGTCGCTCGATCGGCGACTTGCCGCCGCCCTCGATATCCTCGAGCGCGAGTTTCTGCGCCAGGTTCGCGTCGATGTAGCGACGCCGCGCGGCCACCGCGGTGACGGCATCGATGAGCGCTTCCGGTGCACTGCGTTTCGACAGAAATCCCAGGGCGCCTTCACGCAGCGCGCGTCTGGCATGCACCGGATCGTCGTGCGCGGACAACGCCAGGATACGCGCCTCGGGATCGTGCGCGCGGATGCGCCGCAGCGCTTCCAGGCCGCCCATGCCCGGCATCGCCAGATCGAGCACCGTCACGTCCGGCGAGAGCTCCACGTAACGCTGCCGCGCAGCCTCTCCGGAATCGGCCTCGCCGACCACCTGCACGTCGGACTGCGATTGCAGCAGCAGTCGAAAGCCCATGCGCACGACCGCGTGATCGTCGACCAGCAAAACCCGAATCATGCCGCCTCCGTAAGTGGAATCTCCGCCCGCAGCCGCACGCCGCGCGGCTCGCGATTGCCGACCTCGAAGGTGCCCCCGAGGTGCTCGACGCGCTGCGCCAGTCCGCGCAGCCCGAAGTGGCCAGGTCGCGACCACTCCTGCGGCAGGCCCACGCCGTCGTCGGTGACCGTGGCGACGAGCTTGTCGTCTTCGCAGCACACGCGGATGTCGACCCGCGAGGCCTGCGCATGTCGCAGGGCATTGATCAAGCCTTCCTGCACCACCCGGTACACGGCCAGCGTCACGCTCGGCCCCAGATCGGCCGGCAGATCCTGCTCCAGCGACAACTCGACGGAGCGATGCCGGCGCTGCCAGTCGCGCACCAGGCTCTCGAGGATTTCGGCGAGCGCCAGCGTATCGAGCGACAGCGGCGCGAGTCGGGGAATGAGTCCATGCATGGCATCGTACAGGCGCGCCGCCTCGTCCGCGATGAGACGCGCCGTATCCGTGATCGTCGGGTCCCGCTGGCCGCACTGCGTGACGATGGCGAGCGCCAGGCTGCGAATGGCGGTCACGGACTGGCCGAACTCGTCATGCAGCTCGTGGGCGATCAGGCGCCGTTCCTCTTCGAGGCGCTGCTCCACCACACGCGCCAGCTCGCGGCGCTCCTCGAGCCGCGCCTCCGCCTGTTGCGCCTTGCGTTCGGCCTGTACCTTGTCCTGCACCGCCTGCGCCATGCGATTGAACGCGGCGCCCATGGCATTGGCTTCGTAACCCGTGAGCGGCGGCAGGCGATGGTGCAGGTCGCCGCGCTGGATGCGCTCGAGACCGTCGACGATCACCGGGAAGGGTTTGAGGGTGCGCTCCACCGTCCAGAACGCGAAGGCGTTCACGATCAGCAGCATCACCGCCGCGCCGGCCAACAGGCCGAGGATGTCATCCCAGACATCGACCACCGAACGCGAGATGTCGGACGTCACGACGAGTTGCAGGCTGCCCGGCAGCAGGAAGACGTGGCGCGCCGGCGGCGAGCCGAAGTAACGCAGAAACCACGCCGGCACCTCGCGACCGGCCTTGTAGGTGGCCGGCGGAGACTCGTAGAGGGTTTCTCCCGACGGACCCCTGAGGACGATGTCATGGGCCCGGACCCGGCCCAGTCCCTCGAGAAAGCGCACCAGTTGCTCCGGGCTGCCGCTGGCGAGCTGCATCGAGGCGAGCGGCCCCAGGAGCTGCAGCGCAACGCGGTTCGCCGCCTCGATCTCCTCGCTCACCCAGGTACGGGCGCTGTGCACCTGCGCTGAGATCAATACGACGACGAAAGCGGCCGTGAGGCCACTCACCACCAGGTTCAGGCGAGTCCTGAGCTTCATGAGGGAATGTTGCGCTGGAATGACTTCATGTTAGCAGCCCCCCTGGATTACCGGGGATGCCCGGCCTGCCGCTCATGAAAATCTTGAGCGGGTTTTCATGATGGTTCGAGTGCAGCGGGCGCCGCTCAGGCGCACCATGCAGGCGTCGGGTGGCCATCCCGGCCGCCCTCATCAGGTGGAGCACGATCATGAAGTGGACGACACCTCAAGCCATCGATCTGCGGTATGGCATGGAAATCACCATGTACATCGCCAACCGCTGACCGAGATGAGCTCCAGGCGCGGGTCCGCCCTGTGCGGGCCGCGCCCGGTCTGCGAATTCATTGTTCAATCACCGTAGCGAGCCAAGTGAGTTAAGTGAGAATCAGAGTTCTCGGATCGGCAGCCGGCGGCGGATTCCCGCAATGGAACTGTAATTGCCGCAACTGCGACGGGCTGCGCAAGGGTCGCATCCGGGCCGAGGCTCGTACCCAGTCGTCGATTGCCGTGGCCGGCGAGGACCTCGCGGCGTGGGCGCTGGTCAATGTCTCACCCGACATCGGCGCCCAGCTGCGCGCCAATCCCATTCTGCAGCCCGCGCGCGCGACGCGCGACACGGCCATTGCGGGCATCGTCCTGGTCGACGGACAGGTGGACCACACGACGGGACTGTATGTGCTGCGCGAGGCGGCGCGACCCTGGCCGGTGTGGTGCACCGAGAGTGTGTACGCCGATCTCACGCGCGGCAACCCCATACTGGGGGTGCTCGAGCACTACTGCGGGGTCGAGCACCGGCCGATCGCGCTCGACGCGCCCTTCCAGATCGAGGGCGTGCGCGGCGTACGCTGGCGGGCGCTGCCGGTGGCCAGCAAACCGGCTCCTTATTCGCCGAACCGCGCTGCGCCGGTGCCCGGCGACAACGTTGCGCTGGCCATCACGGCGGAGGCGAGCGGCCGCACGGCGTTGTACGCGCCGGGGCTGGGCGGCATCGACGAGCAGCTCTGGGAGGCGATGCGCGCCGCCGCCTGTGTGCTGGTGGATGGCACGTTCTGGACCGACGATGAGATGCAGCGCGCCGGCGTCGGGCACAAGCGTGACCGCGACATCGGTCACCTGCCGCAGAGCCTGC
>QGUO01000471.1 GCA_003242495.1 Pseudomonadota bacterium
TGTAAAAGGGACGCGCGGGGCCGGGCGGGCGCGGGCCCGGGGGGGCCGCGGCCCGGGCGGGCCGGGCCGGGGCGGCGGGGCCGCCGGGTCGGCCGGGTCGGCGCCGGTGGCGGCGGCCGGGCCGGCATCGACGGGCCCGGGCCTCCCGTCACCGGCGTTGCGCGCCCGTGGCGCGCCGCTGAAACGCAAACCCGGCACCGAGTTAACAGAAAGGCACGCTCGACGACCGAAGAATAGGCGTGTCGGATTCATAGCATGGGGAACGTTCATATGCAGGTTCGCAGACTGGAAGGACGGCCGTTGGGCAGGCAGCGCGGGGCGACCTTCATCGGCATGCTGGTGATCTTCGCCATCGTCGGGCTCGGGCTGTATGCCGGGATTCGCCTGACGCCGATCTATTTCGAGTACCTGGAAGTCGTGCGTGCCCTGGAGCAGACGGCGAAGGAGCACGCCAACAACGCCACCAGCCCGCAGGCGTTGCGCACCTCGCTGGAGCGACGCTGGACCATCGAGGACATCAAGAGTGTCCAGCCCAAGGACATCGAGATCCGCCGGGCGGGTGCCGGCTACACGATGCGGGCGTACTATCGGGCCGAGGCGCCGTTCATCGGCAATATTTCGCTGGTGGCGGATTTCGACAAAGTGGTGGACGTGCGGCTGTAGCCCGGTCGTGCGCGATCGCCTGACAAGAGGACGAGATTCCGGTTTGAACACAGCAGTCGAATGGGCCGCAGCGCGGCTCGGCTACCGTTACCGCGATGCGGCGCTGCTCGAGGCCGCGCTCACGCATCGCAGCGCCGGCGGCCGGCACAACGAGCGTCTGGAGTTCCTGGGCGATGCGGTACTCAACTGCGTGGTGGCCATGCTGGTGTTCCGCGAATTCGCCGAGGCGAGCGAAGGCGACCTGTCGCGCTTTCGCGCAAGTCTGGTGAGCGGTGAGGCGCTCGCCGTGATCGCCGCGGAGATCGGCCTCGGCGATCACCTGCGGCTCGGCTCGGGGGAGCTGAAATCCGGCGGGTTCCGCCGCAAGTCCATCCTGGCCGACGCCCTGGAGGCGCTGTTCGGCGCCATCTATCTCGACAGCGGCTTCGAGGCCGCCCAGCGGGTGATCGAGCGGCTGATCGTCCCGCGGCTCGACCGGCTGCCCACGGCCGCCGAGCTCAAGGATCCCAAGACGCGCCTGCAGGAGACCTTGCAGGCGCGCGGCCTGCCGTTGCCGGTGTACACCGTCGAATCCATCACCGGTGAAGCGCACGACCAGGAGTTCAAGGTGGCGTGCGCGGTGGACACCCTCGGGCTGCGCACCGTCGGCACCGGCGCGAGCCGGCGGCGCGCCGAGCAGGCGGCCGCACAGGAACTGCTGATTGCGCTCGAGACGGTCGGGATGGCGTCATGAGCCAGGCAGGCTATCGCTGTGGATTTGCCGCCGTGGTCGGCCGTCCGAACGTGGGCAAGTCGACCCTCATCAATGCCTTGCTGCGTCGCAAGATCAGCATCGTGAGCCCCAAGCCGCAGACCACGCGGCATCGCATCCTCGGCATTCTCACCGACGAGACGGCGCAGATCGTGCTCGTCGACACCCCCGGGCTGCATTCCGGCGGCGCGCGCGCCATGAACCGCCACATGAACCGGGCGGCGCTCGCCTCGCTCGAGGATTCGGACGTCAATGTATTCGTGGTCGAGGCGTTGCGCTGGACGGAGGAGGACCAGCGTGTGCTCGATCGGCTGATCGAGCGCGGCACGCCCATCCTGCTCATCATCAACAAGGTCGACAAGGTGACGCCCAAGGAGCGGCTGTTGCCCTTCATCGAGATGCTGAGCCAGAAGGCGCAGTTCGTGGAGGTGGTGCCGACCTCGGCGACCAGGCGCATCAACCTGGATCAGCTGCCGGAACTGATTGCGCGTCATCTCCCCGAATCGCCGCCGCACTTCCCGGCCGACCAGGTCACCGACCGCAGCCTCGAGTTCCAGGCGGCGGAAATCGTGCGTGAGAAGCTCACGCTGCGACTGCGCCAGGAACTGCCCTATGGCCTCACCGTGTTGATCGAACGGATGGCCGAGGAGGACGGGCGCCTGGTGGTGAACGCCGTGATCTGGGTCGAGCGCACGGGTCAGAAGGCCATCGTGATCGGGCAGGGCGGCGAGCAGCTGAAGGAGGTGGGGCGCGCCGCACGCATCGAGATGTCGCGGCTTTTCGGCCGTCCCGTGCACCTGGAGCTGTGGGTGAAGGTGAAGGAGAACTGGTCCGACAGTGAGGCGGCGCTGCGCCAGCTCGGGTACGAGTAGCATGCCGGGCGTACCTGCACATCGGTCTTCACGCCGCGGCGCGAGGCGGGACTAGGAGCAGGACATGCCCGAGCCGCGGCAGGTCCACCTCCAGCCGGCGTATGTGCTGCATCACCGGCCCTATCGCGATACCAGCCGGATCCTGGAGTTGTTCACGCGCGACTACGGTCGCGTGTCGCTGTTCGCGCGCGCCAGCCGCGGGAGCAGCAAGCGCGGCGCCTCTCTCATGCCGATGCTTCAGCCCTTCAATCGCCTGCTGGTCTCGTGGAGCGGACGCGGCGAGGCCGGGCAGCTCACCGGTGTGGAGTTCGACGGCGCGGTCGTGCCGCTGCCGCAGGATCGGCTGATCAGCGGCTTCTATCTCAATGAGCTGCTGCTCAAGCTGTTTGCGCGTCACGACAGCCACGCGGACGTGTTCGACCTGTATGCGCACGCCGTCCGCTCGCTCGCACGCAGCGATCTGACGCCGCTCGATACGGCGCGTGTGCTGCGGCTGTTCGAGAAGCGGCTGCTCGAAGCGCTCGGTTATGGCCTTGCGCTCGAGCGTGAGGCGGACAGCGGCGCGCCGCTGGAAGCGGGCGGCCTGTATCGCTATCGGCTCGAGCAGGGGCCGGTGCGTGTGCCGGACGCCACTGAGGGTGACCTGGTGTTCCCGGGAGCCGTGCTGCTGTCACTCGCGCGCGAGGAGCTCGCGGATGCGCAGACCTGCGCGCAGGCGCGTCGTCTGCTGCGCGCGGCCCTCGATCGTTGCCTGGACGGCCGTGAGCTCAAGACCCGGCAGGGGATGCTGGCTTTGCGGCGCCAGGGCGCGGGGGCGGCGCCGAAA
>QGUO01000472.1 GCA_003242495.1 Pseudomonadota bacterium
TCGCCCCGCTTGGATCGGCCACGAATTCCGGGGGGATCGGTTTCGCGCCCATGGCTGCAGACTTGCGGCGCGCTGGGGTGAGTGGGATAGTTCGGCCGTTTGTCATGGCACAGCCGTCGCGGCAGGCGGCCGAGGTGCGCCGGGCGGGCAGAATTCAGAGTGACATGAAGGTATCGCGCGCTGCCTGCCTTCGTGCCCTCGGGGGATGGGCCGCCGCCGGCCATCATGGCCCGACGACGCTGCCATGTCCGGCTTCAATGAGAAGGATTTGCCAGGGGTAAGGGGAAACAGATGAGTGCATGGACTGGAAAGCGCGTGGGGATCGCCGTCGGCGCCCTCGTGATCGTCGGTCTCGCGGTGCTGGCCTGGGCCGCGATCCGTCCGGGACCGCTCGACTTCGCGGGCCGCACCGTGTCGCTCGCCGAGTACGGCGACGATCCGACCGGCGTGCCGGCGGACTTTCCCGAAACCGACATCGTGGCGCGTGGCCGCTACCTCGCCGAGGCAGCGGACTGCGAGGCCTGCCACACCGCCCCAGGGGGCGCACCGTTCGCCGGCGGCCTGGCCTTCCGGACCGATTTCGGCACCCTCTATTCGCCGAACATCACGCCGGATCCGCAGACCGGCATCGGCAGCTGGACCGACGAGGACTTCCTGCGAGCGATGCACGAAGGCGTCAACAAGGATGGCGAGTACCTGTATCCGGCGTTCCCCTATCCTTCCTATACCTATCTCAGCAACGAAGACGTCCTGGCCATCAAGGCCTATCTCTTCAGCCTCGAGCCGGTACACAACACGGCGCCGGAGAACGAGCTGCGCTTTCCGTACAACCAGCGCTGGCTGATGAACATCTGGGCGAAACTCTACAACCCGAACACCCGCTTCCAACCGGTGCCGGACCGCTCCGCTTCCTGGAACCGCGGCGCCTACCTCGCCGAGGCGCTCGGCCACTGCGGCGATTGCCACACGCCGCGCACCCCGTTGCAGTCGCTCGACAACCGTCGCAAGTTCGCTGGCGGCGTCGTCGACGGCTGGCGCGCCTACAACATCAGCAGCGATGAGCAATCCGGTATCGGCAGCTGGACCGCGGAAGAACTGACACAGTACCTGAGGACCGGCCATTCGCTCGACCGCGGCTCGGCCTTCGGTCCCATGGCGCTCGCGGTGCACCTGAGCTTCCAGAAGCTGACCACGTCCGACGTGAACGCGCTGGTGGAGTACATCCGCAGCGTGCCGGCGGTGGTCACGCCCGACATGCCGGCGCCCAAGCTCGATCCGGCGCCCGACAATCCCTCCGAGGGCGTCGTGGCCAACGCCGACTCGCACGGGGCGGACATCTACGCCGGCATGTGCTCGGGCTGCCACGGCTGGACGGGTGTGAACCCGTATGTGCCCTACACCGTGCTCACCGGCAACCGCGCGGTGAACGATCCGACGGCGGCCAACGTGGCGCTGGCCGTCATCCACGGCGCCCATCCCGAGCTGCCCTCGACCGGCGCCGTCGCGCGCATGCCGGCCTTCGGGCATGTGCTGTCGGACTTCGACATCGCGGCCGTGTCCAACTACGTGGTGGAGCGCTTCGGCGCCAAGCCGTCGTCCATCACGGAAGCGGACGTGCGCCGTCTGCGCGAAGCCGGGTAAGGCCCGAGCAATCTCATGGGTCCGGACATCCGCCGATTTGCACAGCGCGCCGGCGGACGTCCGGACCGGCCGGTCGAGGTGTGCCATGCGGCCCCTCGACGCGCGTCTGACCACTGTCTCCTGTTCCGCCTCGCGACGCTCTGCAGCCTGGCCGCTACAGTGATTGCGCCGGCCGCGGCGGAGCCCTTCATCGGTCAATTCGAGCTCAAGACGCTCGAGAGCGAGCCCGGTGAATACGAGTTCCAGAGCCAGAACGCCTGGTCGTGGGGTCAGCCGCCCCGGCGGATCCAGCCGGTCGAGGATGGCTTCGAGCTCGACGACAATGCCGTCGTTCGTCGCCGCCACGCGCTGGAGCTGGAAATCGGGCTCACGCGCTTCCTCAAGACTCGCGTGGGCATCGAGTTCGAGCAGGAGCGCCTCGACGAACCGGCCAGCCTCGCCGACATCGATGCCTTCGACAGCCTGAAGCTTGCCGAAGTCGGCGCCGAGCTCATCGGCATCCTCGTGCCCCGCGAGGGCGATGGCGCCGGTTTCGGCGTGGTGGTGGAAATAGAAGGCCCTGTGGACGGCGACGAGCCCAATCATTTCGTGTTCGGACCCATCGTCGAGTATCAGTCCGGGCGCTGGTTCCTGTCCGCCATTCCCATGCTCGTCCATGCCTTCGGCGGCGAAGCCGACGACGACGGGCGCAGCGACGACAAGTGGGACTTCGCCTATGCGACGCAGCTGCGTTACGCGTTCTCCCCTCGCTGGGCGCTCGCCTTGGAGGCCTACGGGACCGTCGAACGTCTCGGCAACTCCGGGCATCGCTCCGACGCGGCACGCCTGTTCGGCGATTCCAATCAGCATCGCGCCGGGCCGGTGCTCTACTACCGATACACCTTCGATCGAGCCGGACCGGTACGCACCGCGATGCGGCCTGGTGCCTTGACGTATCAGGACGAAGAAGAGGAAGGCACGCGACTGACGATCGGGCTGGGATGGCTTCAGGGGCTGACCGATCACACCCCTGATCACACATTGAAGTTCAGTCTCGAAGTTCAGTTCTGACCCGGCATCCTCGCGCCCACCAAAGCCCGGGAGCGACCGTGGCGCCGCCGACGCGTCGAGATCGGGAAGTTGCCGTCGAACCCCGATGCAATCACCGGCCGAATCCGACCCTTATGTAAAAACGCTCAAGATCCGCATCGGCGCGCCGATACGATCTTACCGCTGAGCGAAAGATTGCCATGCCGCTGCCCGCCCCCACACCGGATCTCGACGACGAGGCGACCGCAGCGCCGGTCCCCGCGGCGCCCGACGTCCATGCCGCCGAGGACGAGACGACCACGGCCGCGGAGCACATCGCCGACCTGGGCATGTCGTCGACCATTGCCATCGAGCTGAACTTCAACGCCTTCGCCGACCACGTTCCGCCCGACAAGCATGCCAAGCGTGTCGCACGGATCGACGACCCCTCGGT
>QGUO01000052.1 GCA_003242495.1 Pseudomonadota bacterium
CCGGGCGACATCACAACCACAGAACCAACCCACGCATGGTTGTCTGGAGAATGCCGACCCCCAGCAGCCGTGCACTGCCCAGCTCGCGCCGCCGACGCAATCCCAGCGCGATGAGCACGATGCCCGCGGCGAGCAGGACGAGTGCCACCCACAGAGGCCATCCGGCCGCGAAGGAGAACGTGCCGGTGCGATAGGCCCAGACCGGGTGAGTGAATAACAGCTCGAACACCGTCCCCCGCCATGCCGTAAGGGATGGGACATGCATATTAGATATGGGACGGTTAGGCAAGCTCGGCTTGTGTGAAGACGGGTGAATCCACCATCGCTCCTCGCGCACGCCGCTGAGCGGGAACAGAAAACACGGCCTATGCGTAGTGATGCGTACTGCAATCCTCGGGATACCGCTCCATGGCCGCCAGCAGCGCCTCTTTCCACGAGCCCCCGGAATGGTTGACCCCGGCCACCATGGACCGGCATCGTGCGTTGGCCTCGCTCATGGAAGAGCTCGAGGCCGTCGACTGGTACGATCAGCGCATCGATGCCACCGGCGACACGGAGCTGCGCGACATCCTGGCGCACAACCGCGACGAGGAGAAGGAGCACGCATCGATGGTGCTCGAGTGGCTGCGCCGTCGCGACCCGAAGTTCGACGAGCACCTGCGCACGTACCTGTTCACCGATCGCCCGGTGCTCGAGATCGAGGAAGCCGTGGAGGGCGCAGGCGAGGAGAACGGAGCGTCCGCCGGCGACGGCTCGCTGGGCATCGGCAGCCTGCGCGCACGAATCGTACCCACCGATCCGACCCACCTCCTCGGATGAGGTCATGAACGATCTGTTGCGCGAGCAGGCGCCGGTCACCACGGCGGCATGGAAGGAAATCGACGAAGAAGCCAGACGCGCGCTCAAGACGCTGCTGGCCGGTCGCAAGCTGGTGGACTTCGTCGGGCCGCTCGGCTGGTCGGCGAGCGCGGTCGTCCTGGGACGCCTGCAGGCGCTTTCGCCACCTCCGGAGGAGGGTGTGACGCTCAGTGCGCGCCAGACGCTGCCCCTGATCGAAATGCGTGTGCCCTTCGAGCTGTCGCGCGCCGAGCTCGATGCCATCGATCGCGGTGCGCGCGACGCCGACCTCGATCCGGTGCGCAACGCGGCGCGCGCCGCGGCCATCGCCGAGGACCGCGCCATCTTCCGCGGGTATGGCCCCGGCTCCATCATTGGCATGTTCGACGCCAGCCGCGCCGCCGCGCTGGACATCCCCGACGATTACGAGGCCTACCCCGACGTGTTCGCCGAGGCGACCGACCGGCTGCGCCGCGAGGGCGTGGGCGGGCCCTACGGCATCGCTCTCGGGCCGCGCTGCTACACCGGCCTGACGCGCAGCACGCAACGCGGCTATCCGATCATCAACCATGTGCGTCGGCTCGTCGACGGGCCCATCGTCTGGGCACCCGCTGCCGATGGCGCCGTGGTGATGAGCCTGCGTGGCGGCGATTTCGAGCTGACCGTCGGCCGCGACTTCTCCATCGGCTATCTCGATCATACGCGCAGCACCGTGCAGCTCTACCTCGAGGAAAGCTTCACTTTTCGTGTGCTGTCACCCGAAGCGGCCGTGCCGCTCACATATCGTTCGGAACAACCGCAAGCGGAGCGCTGAACGAACGCGCTGCCGTCCTCCTGTCATATTTCCGTGAGTTAATGGGCCACACGCACCGGAAGTGTGCGTGCCCGAGGCCTGTTTGCCATGCGGTGGCGCAGGTTTGCAGC
Organism: Pseudomonadota bacterium; assembly: GCA_003242495.1. Classification (GTDB taxonomy): domain Bacteria; phylum Pseudomonadota; class Gammaproteobacteria; order Steroidobacterales; family Steroidobacteraceae; genus Steroidobacter. Next base: position 1,762 of record QGUO01000052.1, read on the forward strand.
TTTGCGCGCGTCGGCTGCCGATTCCTTCGGTCTTTTTTTTTCGGGCCGGTGCCGGCACGAGACTTGCTTCGGGCTCGGCGTGACATCCCGGTGATGGTTCATTCCGTGCGGAGGCACGGATCACTCACCCATGGGTGTCCGCCGTTGGAGCCATGCGTCTACCGTCACTGAAGTATCTGAAGACTTTCCAGGTCGCAGCGGCACGACTCAGCTTCAAGGCTGCCGCCGAGGAGTTGTTCATCACGCCTTCGGCGGTGAGTCACCAGATCAAGGCGCTCGAGGAACAGCTGGGCATCGCCCTGTTCGAGCGCGGACCACATTCGCTGACACTGACCGAGGCCGGAGACAATTACCTGAAACACATGGACACCGTGTTCACGCGCCTGGAATCGGTCACGGAGCAATTGAAGGCGCGCTATGGCCGAGGCGTGGTGCGCCTGCACCTGCCGCCGTTCTTCGCGAGCGAAATGCTGCTGCCGAGGCTTCCTGCGTTCCTCGAGGCGCAGCCCGACACGGACGTGCACATCAATACCGTGCTCGCGCCCCTCGAATCGCATCCCGCCGAAGCGGATCTTTCCGTCATCGTCGGCAACCCGCTGCGCGAGGTGGACCCGGGGCTGGTTTGTCACAAGCTGTTTTCGCAGTCGTTCGTGCCGGCCAGTGCGCCCGAGCTGCTCGCGCGCAAGCCCGTCGAGCGCGTGGCCGATCTCAACGAGCACACCTTGATCGTTCACGATGCACGACGCGATGCCTGGCATCGCTGGGCAGAGCGGCTGCATGTCGACCTGCGGCCGAAGAAAATCGTTCGCTGCGACACGTTGTACACCGCGGCCGAGGCGGCAGAACGGGGCGTCGGCATCGCGCTCGTGTCCTCACGAATCGCCAACCAACGCTTTGCGCAAGGCTCGCTCGTGCGCCTGTTCGATGCCGAGCTCGCCACGGGCGAAAGCTACTTCTTGATCCTGCGTCGGGAAGATGCCCGGCGTGCGGACGTGGCGGCGTTCACGCGCTGGATACTCGATGAGTTCACCGCAGCGTTTCAGCCTGCAGCATGAGCAAATTTGCATCGAGGGCGAAATTTACTCGTTTGTCAGCGCATGCCAGGCAACGCACGATGATGCGCGCCCAGACCACACCATCTTCTTCAGGAGCGTGACGATGAACCCGCGGAACATATTTTCCACGACAGTGCTGTGTGCCGGCATCGGCGCCGCGCTGGGCACACCGCTGGCAAGCATTGCGCATGACAGCACCCCGATGGACGCCTGCCTCGCAGCGTTCGTCGCGCGGAGCTTCCCGCCCGAACAACCGATCAACTTGCGCAAAATCGATCCGACGAGGAACCGGCGCGAAACCAGCGCACGCACGGTCGAGATCCTGATCAAGGCACATGAATCGCGCACCGGTCGCCAGGTGGCGTCGGCCACCTGCGTTGCCGAGCATGATGGCACGATCATCGCGCTCGAGACGCAGAGAGCCGACGGGTCCGCCACGCTCGCGTCAGCCGAGCGGAAGACGGCGCGGAACCGCTGAGCGGCCGCCACGTTGTGCTACTGACGGTTCCCTTTACACCTGCCGCGCCGTTTTCGATCACTCCGGGCAGCGCGTTCGATGACATCCCCCTGAACTCGAACGCGGCACGGAAGCCACTCCCGGAGTGATTTTCTTTAGTCAAATCGCCCACACAGGCACGGCGTGCGCAGGCAAAGTACTCGTCCATGGACACAGCAACAGACTCTGCGGGCGGGGCGATGGAACGTCGCAGCGGCCAGGAGCGACGTAAGAGAACCCTGAAGACCTACTGGCAGGGAGCCCGCACACCACGTCGACGCAGCGGGCGTCGCACGAGCGACCTCCACTATCCGGTAATCGACTGGCATTCACCCCGCGTGCTCGCACTGGTGCTGGGCATTCTCGGCCTGTCGGTGCTCGACGGCGCGTTTACGATCGTGCTGCTGTCGCATGGCGCGGTCGAGATCAATCCGGTGATGGCAAGGCTGCTGCCTCACGGGCTGGGATGGTTCGCGGCCGGTAAGCTTGCGCTCACCGGCGCCGGCCTCTGCGTTCTGGTGGCCTGCAGTCGGATGCGGCTGTTCCGCGTACTGCCCGGCGAAAGCATTCTCTACCTGGTGCTGCTTTGCTATGCGGCACTCATCCTTTACGAGACGCACCTGCTCGAGTTCGCACACGAGGCAGGCTGATGCCGTGATAGCCACCGGTCGCCAGGCGTATCGTGAAGTAGATCCAGGCAGCCAGCGTCGCGCAGATCAATGCCACCAGGAAGTGGTCTGCATCCGCGAGGAGCGCCGCGCCGGATACACAGGCGACCATGCCGAGCGTCGCCTGCCCTGAACGCAGCTCCCAGCGTTCGAAGTACTGCAACAACGGGGAGGCGAACGGGTCGCCGCCGCGCTGCGGATCGAATCCGACCAGCCGCGCCAGCAGGATATGAATCCCCACTCCCAATGCACCCCAGACGGCGATCCGCCAGCGTTCGATGGTCACGGCACAGACCAGGCCGTAGAGCTCGGCGGCAATGAGCAGGACGACGCAGGCCACGAAGGCCTGGAGCTTGCGCTTATGCATGGCGGTGGTCACGGAGAGCCCTATCACAGCGCACCTCGCGCCGCGGTTCCTTGACGTGCGTCAGATTCGTCGCGAAACGGCGACGGTCGATACGATCTGGCATGGACCGGGCCGGCATGAGAGCATCACCGGCGAGACTGCCTGACCGTCATGGAAGCCGAATGAGATCGTTCCGGCGTTCGCTGCTCGCCCTCGGCCTCGCCGCGATGCTGCCCACCATCATTTCCGCCGCTGCCGGCGCGTTCTTCCTGATGCGCACCGAAAGTGCGCGCGTTCAGAACGAGGCCCTCGCGCGCAGCGAGAACATCATGGCGCGCATCGATGCCCTGTTGCGCGGCGACGCGGCCGTTTTGCGCGCGCTCGCGACCTCGCTGTATGCGGACACGCAAGATTGGCACGATCTCGCCGGCCGGATGCGCCCCATCGTACAGGCGCATCCGTACTGGGCGACCGTGATCCTGGTCGATGCGGGCAGCGGCCAGAAGATTTTCGATCTGCGCCAGCCGTTCGCCCCGCCACAGCCCGTCGAGTGGCTCGACCGGAGCGCCTTACAGGCCCTGGCGCCGGACAGCCCGCCGCAGGCGATCGTAGCGGGCATTCTCGAGCGCTCGCGCGCCGAGCCCCTGGTGATGCTCTATCAGCCGCTGAGCCGAAACGGCGCCATCACGCACTTCCTGGTGCTGGCCATTCACCCGGAGGTCTTCCAGGAGCTGTTGCTCGAGCAGGCTCTCGAGGACACGCTCGCTGCGGTGGTGGACCGGAACGGCCTGGTGGTCGCCCGCTCGCGCAGCGCCGCCGCGTTGCTCGGCGCCCCCGCCGAACGGGCACTGCGCGAGGCCATCGGCAGGGATGCGAACGGCGTGTACCGCGCCCGCACGCGCGAAGGCTACGAGAACTACACAGCCTTCTACACCTCGCCCCTCTCCGGATGGTCGGCGCACATCGCCCTGCCCACTTCGCTGGTCGATACCCCCGCGCGATGGTCGGTCCTGCTGGGCGGCCTCGCCGTGCTGGGCGCTCTGGCGTTGGCGGCCGGGCTCACCGTGCTGGTCCTGCGCGACATGGCCGAGCGACGCCGTTCCGAGGAGCTGCTGCGCCAGTCGCAGAAGATGGAAGCCGTGGGACAGCTCACCGGCGGGATCGCCCATGACTTCAACAACCTGCTCACGGCCATCATCGGCAATCTGGATTTGATCCGCACGCGCGCCGCCGGCAACGAGCGTCTCGAGCGCATTGCGGACCGCGCGCTGGAGGCCGCGCGCCTCGGCGCAAGACTCGCCTCCCGGCTGCTGGCGTTCTCGCGCACGCAGCGCATGGCACTCGCACCCGTGGACCTGCAGCAGGTGTTGAACGGCATGATGGCTTTGCTGCGCCAATCCGTGGGTCCGACCGTGCAGATCGCGGTGGACATCGCACCCGATGCGCGCGTGGTGCTGAGCGAGCGGCATCAGCTCGAGCTCGCTCTGCTCAACATCGCCGTGAACGCCCGCGACGCCATGCCGGAGGGCGGCCGACTCCACATCCGCAGCCGCCGCGTGGAAAAGTCGCCCCTCGGCACACTCACGCCGCACACCTTCGTGGAGCTGGCCATCGCGGATACCGGCATCGGCATGAGTGAGGAGGTCCGTGCGCGCGCCCTCGAGCCGTTTTACACGACCAAGCCCGTGGGCCAGGGCACGGGCCTCGGCCTGTCTCAGGTGTATGGCGTGGTCCGTGAGTCCGGCGGCCTGGTGCAGATCGAAAGCACGCTCGGCCAAGGCACCACCATCAAGCTGCTGCTGCCGCTTGCGGGACCGGAGACCGGCAAGACACAACTGCCAGTCGCCGCCGAGGCACCGACGGTGCCGGTGGCGCGGCGTGAGATCGGCGACACCGTGCTGGTGGTCGATGACGACAAGCGCGTGCGGCGTTTCATGGCCGACACCTTGCGTGAGCTGCAATATCACGTGTTGGAAGCGCCGGACGGGGAGACGGCGCTCGACATCCTGCGTGCGCACAGCGTCCATCTGCTGGTGGTGGACTTCGCCATGCCGGGCATGAACGGCGCGGAGGTGGCGCAGGCCGCGCGCGCGCTGCGACCCGGCCTGTCCATCCTGATGGTGTCAGGCTACGCCGACAGTGCGGCGATCGAGGCGGCGCTCGGCGATGCCCGCCTGTTGCGCAAGCCCTTTGACATGGCCGAATTGGCCGAGGCGGTGGCGCAGCTGCTCGGCAAGACCGCGGCCGCCACGGGGGCGCAGCAGTGAAGGAGGTCGGCGACAGGGGCGCAGTGCACGCCCCCGCCACCTCCGGAACTTGCCTCGCGCCGTCAAGTCCGTCAACCTCGGCGTATTTGGCATTGCGTCACGTTCACGCCGAATGAACTACACCACCCAAGAATCCGATTCCGCCGTCGTCCTCAACCCTGCGGCTCCTCCGGCCGCGACCGTCATTTGGCTGCATGGCCTGGGCGCCGACGGCTACGATTTCGTGCCGATCGTGTCCGAGCTCGGCCTGCCGGGCACGACGCCGGTTCGTTTCGTATTTCCACATGCGGCGCAGCGTCCCGTCACGATCAACAATGGATTCGTCATGCGCGCCTGGTACGACATCAAGGGACTCGACCGCAGCGGCCCCGAGGACGAACAGGGCATTCGCGAATCCGAGCACATCGTGCGCACGTACATCGAGCGCGAGATCGCTGCCGGTATTTCCGCCGAACGCATTGCGCTTGCTGGATTCTCACAAGGTGGTGCCATGGCGCTGCAGACGGGCCTGCGGCACGGCGAACGCCTGGCAGGCGTTGCCGTGCTTTCGGCGTACCTGCCGCTGGCCAGCTCGCTGGCCGCGGAAGCGTCACCAGCCAATCGCGACGTGCCGATTCTCATGTGCCACGGCCAGGACGACCCGATCGTCCCGCTGGCGCTCGCCGAGGCCTCGCGCGACATGCTGCGTGCACAGGGCTATCCGGTGGACTGGCGCGTTTACCCGATGGCCCACCAGGTGTGCATGCCGCAGATCGAGCACATCTCGGCCTGGCTGCAAGACGTATTGCGCTTGTGAATGCCGGCCACATGGAGCCGGTTGCAGCGCCATGACGCTGGCGTCCCTGCGGGCGCGGACAGGCGCTCGGGCGGCGTGACTCGTCCCGACACGCCGCCCCCACGATCATGCTTCTCCCAACGAGGCATGAGCCCACCGCGGCACCCCCCGTAAGCGCGTCATGAGCCGCGCCGCTGCGCGGCCGAGGTGTGTCCGTCCCGGCGATGCAGGGTCGCGAGGGACACGTGGTCGACGTCGGCGACTGCGCTGGCGAGCGCGTTCTCATAGCAGGCGCGACGCGCGGCAAGCGCGCGCATCGTGGGGCGGTACTCATCACGACACACGCGACGGGCCGCACGCTGCAAGCGCTGGTAGAGCTCGCGTGCATGATCGCGATGGGTGAGATCCAGGTCGTGGTAACGCACGGCCTCGTGCACGACCACAGCGGCGCCTGCGGCGTGTCGCTCCCCCGCATGAACGGTCCCCGTCACGAATGCGAATCCGACGATGCTGAGCGCGGTGCATACCGCAGCGCCGGCCCCGCCGAACACGTTGCGTGGGATGCACACGGGGCGATAGTTGCTGAACATGGCGATATCTCCGATTGCTGCGAAATGAAACGGACTTGCGCGCGCTGGAGCTTTGGATGCGGGCGATGCGCGCAGGGTTGCAGCAGCTCGTAAGTCGTTCTCGTGGCGTCGTGCGGGCAGAATGGTCCCGCAATGTTCCGGGCTGCGAATGCCAGGCCCGGCACGCGGCGCCGGACACACCCTCTCTGTCGGTTCCGGTTGCACACTGCGTCGGTGTTGTGACGCGCGGTCCGCTCGGCGCGCCGACCACGCGCGGCCGACGCTGCGTGATGTGCCGATGATCGATCGGTTGACGTCACGCGCGCCTCGTAATAATTTGGCGAGGCATTTCCGCATGTACTAGGGGAGCCCCGGCAGGGGGCTGAGAGGTCATCGGCGCCGAGTGCGCGGCATGACGACCCTTCGAACCTGATCCAGTTCATACTGGCGTAGGAAAGTCGGTCACGTGAGAGGCACTCACCTCATTTTTGGCGAACGCCGTTCGGCGCAGCGCGCTGCGGTGCGCCGGGATGACCTCTCGAACGCGGTGGCGCTCGCACGCCGCAGTCGCTTCCTCGAGCCGCATGCACTGGATCTCCGCGCTGTCACGCCAGGAGTATCCAATGAGCGCCCTCCCCACCGATATCGTTCACGGGCCATTGCCCGCGTCGCGCAAGATCTATCGCAGCGGCACCCTGCATCCCGACGTTCGCGTGCCGATGCGCGAGATCACGCTCGATGCGCGCGCCGATGAGCCGCCGCTGATCGTCTACGACTCCTCCGGTCCTTATACGGACCCGTCCATCGAGATCTGCATCGACCGCGGGCTGCCGCGCCTGCGCGAACCCTGGATCCTTGCGCGCGGCGACGTCGAGCCGTACGCCGGACGGCCCGTGCACCCGCTCGACAACGGCCTGCCGCCCGGCATGACGGGCGTACCCGGGGATTTCCCCGTGCCACACCGCCCCTTGCGGGCGCGCGCCGGCCGGGCGGTCACACAACTCGCCTATGCACGCGCGGGCATCATCACGCCGGAGATGGAATTCGTCGCCATACGCGAGAATCTCGCCCGCGAGAACCTGCGCCGCGAGCGTCCGTCGCGCGACGGCCAGCCATGGGGCGCGCACCTGCCGGAGTTCGTAACGCCCGAGTTCGTGCGCGACGAGATCGCCGCCGGCCGCGCCATTCTTCCCGCCAACATCAACCATCCGGAAGCCGAGCCGATGATCATCGGCCGCAACTTCCTGGTGAAGATCAACGCCAACATCGGCAATTCGGCAGTGACTTCCTCGATTGCCGAGGAGGTCGACAAGATGGTCTGGGCGATCCGCTGGGGGGCCGACACCGTCATGGATCTGTCCACGGGGCGCAACATCCATGCAATCCGCGCCTGGATCCTGCGTAACTCACCGGTGCCGATCGGCACGGTCCCCATCTACCAGGCGCTCGAAAAGGTCGGCGGCGTGGCCGAGGATCTCACCTGGGAGATTTTCCGTGACACGCTCATCGAGCAGGCTGAGCAAGGCGTGGACTACTTCACGATCCACGCCGGCGTGCGCCTGCACTACCTGCCGCTGACCGTCGATCGCGTGACAGGAATCGTCTCGCGCGGCGGCTCCATCATGGCCAAGTGGTGCCTGGCGCACCACCGCGAAAACTTCCTGTACGAGCATTTCGCGGAGATCTGCGAGATCTGCCGCGCCTACGACGTGAGCTTTTCACTGGGCGACGGGCTGCGACCGGGCTCCATCGCCGACGCCAACGATGCGGCACAGTTTGCCGAGCTGGAGACCCTCGGCGAGCTGACGCGCATCGCCTGGGCGCACGATTGTCAGGTCATGGTCGAAGGACCCGGCCACGTGCCGATGCACAAGATCAAGGAAAACATGGACAAGCAGCTCGAGCACTGCGGCGAGGCGCCGTTCTACACGCTCGGGCCGCTCACCACCGACATCGCGCCCGGCTACGACCACATCACCTCGGCCATCGGCGCCGCGCTGATCGGCTGGTACGGCACGGCGATGCTCTGCTATGTCACGCCCAAGGAGCACCTCGGCCTGCCCGACCGCGACGACGTGAAAGCGGGCGTGATCGCCTACAAGATCGCGGCGCATGCGGCAGATCTCGCCAAGGGTCACCCTGCCGCACGCGCTCGGGACGACGCGCTCTCCCGGGCGCGGTTCGCGTTTCGCTGGGAGGACCAGTTCCACTTGTCCCTCGACCCCGACACGGCACGCGACTTTCACGATGCAACGATGCCGAAGGAGGCGCACAAGCTGGCGCACTTCTGCTCGATGTGCGGGCCGAAGTTCTGCTCCATGCGCATCTCTCAGGAAGTGCGCGACGAGGCTCGCCAGCAGGGCATGCGCGACATGGCGCAACGCTTTCGGGAGCACGGCGAGCTGTACATCCCCGTGCCGCGGAGCTGAGCGTGCAAGTCGTGGTCGCAGGGGCCGGCGTCGCCGGGCTGTGCTGCGCGCTGGAGCTGGCCGAGCGCGGCGCCTCGGTGCAAGTGCTCGAGCGCGGCGCCACGCTGGGCGCGCAGAGCTGCTCCTGGTACGCCGGCGGCATGCTGGCGCCGTGGTGCGAGCTCGAAACCGCCGAGCCGCTGGTCGCCCGACTCGGCCAGGAGAGCCTTCGCTGGTGGAGCGCGCGCATCGCGAGCGTCGCCCGGCACGGCACGCTGGTCGTGGCGCACGGCCGCGACGAGCCGGAGCTGGCGCGCTTTGCCCGGCGCACCGGGCAGGCCGCACCCGGGCGCTACGCCTGGCTGGACGCCGAGGGCATCGCGGCACTCGAGCCCGATCTCGCGGGGCGATTCCGCAAGGCGCTGCTGTTCAACGACGAAGGTCATCTGGAACCGCGTGCGGCGCTGCACTCATTGGCGGACCGCTTGCACCAGGCGGGCGTGCCGATCCGGTTCGGCGTGACCGCCGACAGCCAGGACACCGCCGATGCGGATCATGTCGTCGACTGCACCGGGCTCGCGGCGCGTGCGGCGCTTGCAGACCTGCGCGGCGTAAAGGGCGAGATGCTCGTGTTGCGCAGTCGCGATATTGCGTTCCGTCGGCCCATCCGTGTTCTGCATCCTCGCTGGCCACTGTACCTGGTGCCGCGCGGCGAAGATCGGATCATGGTCGGCGCCACGACCATCGAGAGCGACGATGTGCGTGTCACCGCGCGCTCGGTGCTCGAGCTGCTCGGCGCGGCGCATGCGGTGCATCCTGCGCTCGGCGAGGCGGACATCGTCGAGATCGGCGCACAGGCCCGCCCGGCATTTCCGGACAACCTGCCGCGTCTGCGCCTGCGCGGGCGGACGCTTTACGTCAATGGCCTGTATCGACATGGCTTCCTGCTTGCTCCGGCGCTGGCGCGCATGACGGCGCAAGTGCTGCTCGAGGGCAAACGCTTTGCGGAGGTGATGGATGAGAATTCTCGTGAATGGCGACTGGCATGAGGTACAGGCCCGCGACCTGGCGGGCGCACTGGCGGAGCTCGGCTACGTCGGGGCGGTGATCGCCACGGCGGTGAACGGCGAATTCGTCCCCCAGGACAGGCGTGCCGGGCTGTCTCTGAAGGGCGGCGAGCGCATCGAGGTGCTGGCGCCGATGCAAGGAGGCTGAATGCTCGAGCTTTACGGCAAGACACTGAGCTCCAGGCTGCTGCTCGGCACCTCGCGCTATCCATCGCCCGCCATCCTGCAGGAGGCGGTACGCACCTGCGGCGCCCAGGTCGTGACGGTCAGCCTGCGGCGTGAGTCGGGCGCGGAGCGTTCGGGCCAGGCGTTCTGGTCACTGGTGCGCGACCTGGACGTCGCCGTGCTCCCCAACACGGCGGGCTGCCACACGGTGAAGGAGGCGGTCACGACCGCGCACATGGCGCGCGAGGTATTCGGCACCCCGTGGATCAAGTTGGAAGTCACCGGCGACGACGAGCTGCTGCAACCCGATGTCTTCGGGCTGGTCGAGGCGGCCCGCATCCTGTGCGCAGAAGGGTTCGAGGTCTTTCCCTACACCACCGAGGACCTGGGGGTGGCGCACAGGCTGCTGGAAGCCGGATGCCGCGTACTCATGCCCTGGGGCGCCCCGATCGGCTCGGGCCGCGGCCTGGCCAATCCCTGGGCGCTGTGTGCGCTGCGCACCCGCTTTGCCGACGTGCCGCTGATCGTCGATGCGGGGCTGGGCGTGCCGTCGCATGCCGCGACAGCCATGGAACTGGGATGCGACGGCGTACTGCTCAACACCGCCGTCGCGCAAGCCGGCGACCCCGTGAAAATGGCCGGCGCCTTCGCACGCGCCGTCGAGGCCGGACGCATGGCATATCTGGCCGGTCCCATGGAGCCGCGCGATCTGGCCGTGCCGTCGACGCCGACGCTCGGCAAGGCCTTCCTGGCATGAAACTCGCGCGGGTCTACCCCATCGTAGACAGCGCCGCATGGCTGCGGCGCCTGCTGCCCCTGGGGGTGAAGCTCGTGCAGCTGCGCATCAAGGAACGGCCCGTGGAAGAAGTGCGCGCCGAGATCAAGGCGGCCAAGGCACTGTGCTCGCGCGTGGGGGCGCAGCTGGTGGTGAACGACCATTGGGAACTGGCGTTGGCAGCGGGGTGCGAGTGGGTGCATCTCGGGCAGGGCGATCTCGATACTGCCGATCTGCCTGCCTTGCGCAGGGCAGGCATCCGGATCGGCATCAGCACTCACGATCCGGCCGAGCTGGAGCGCGCGCTGGCCCAGTCGCCGGCCTACGTGGCGCTGGGGCCGATCTACCCCACGCAGCTCAAGGTCATGCCCTGGGCACCCCAAGGATTGGCGCGCATCGGTGAATGGAAGCGGCGGGTGGCGCCGCTGCCGTTGGTGGCCATCGGCGGCCTCACGGCCGAGCGCCTGCCCGGTGTGCTGGGCGCGGGGGCGGGCAGTGCCGCCCTGGGCCCCCAAACCGGCAGGCCTGCCCGTCCCCAGAGCAGCCAACCGGCAAGGG
>QGUO01000473.1 GCA_003242495.1 Pseudomonadota bacterium
GTCTATGGGCGACGGAGCACGGCCCGCGAGGCGGCGACGAGTTGAACCTCATCGTGCGCGGTGCCGATTATGGCTGGTCGGTCGTCACGTACGGCATCAACTACGACGGCACCATCATGACGCCCGACATCCGTGCGCCGGGCATACGACAACCGATCTACTACTGGCGCCCGTCGATCGGCGTGTCGGGACTCACCTTCTACGACGGCGAGCAGTTCCCGCTTTGGAAGGGCAGGCTGCTGGTCACCGGCCTCGGCACGCGGGACTTGCGCTTGCTCAACATCGAGGATGAGCGCGTGATGCACGAGGAGGTGATCTTCGAAAGCGAAGGGCGGCCTTATGAGCCGGTGGTCGGCCCGGACGGAGCGATTTATCTCGTCACCGACGATCCAGGCCGGATACTGCGTCTGTCGGTGCTCGAGGAACGCCGGCAGTGACGGATATCGGGTGCAGGCCGCAACACCGCGAAGCATGGCGCCCGCTTGCGGCGCCATGCGTTTCGCTGCGATCGCTTTCATCGGGTGGCTGTGCCGGCGCGCACACCGGGCGATTGCACGAGGAGGGCTCGAGCGGATCGTGACGGCACGGCGTCCTGCCGGACGCATGCCGCAGGTGTCGCAGTGGATGCGGATTGCGCACGACGTGAATGGCCGGAAATGTGTTCATCGCCGCTCCCGAGCGCAGTCGTGCGCCGCCGCCGTTCGCGAGGTGATGCTGCTAACATGCGCGTCCCTTCCAAACGAGCAGACGGTTCAGACAGCGGTGAGTGCCACGGGCGCGGACGAGCGGGATGGCGATTTCATGGCGCGGGCCCTCGAGCTTGCGCGCGCGGCGCAGGCGGCCGGCGAGGTGCCGGTGGGCGCCCTGGTCGTCAAGGACGGCATCGTGGTGGGCGAGGGCTGGAATCGCCCGATCGGCACCCACGACCCGACCGCCCACGCCGAGATCGTGGCCTTGCGCGCGGCGGCCGAGACGCTCGGGACTTACCGGCTGCTCGATACCACGCTCTACGTCACGCTGGAGCCGTGCCCGATGTGCGCCGGCGCCATGGTGCATGCCCGGGTGAAACGACTGGTGTACGCCGCCACCGACCCGCGCGCCGGCGCGGCCGGCACCGTGTTCAACATCGTCCAGCATCCCGCGCTCAATCACCGCCTGGAATGCACCGGCGGCGTCCTGGCCGAGGAATGCTCGGCCTTGCTGCGGGGGTTTTTCCTGGCGCGCCGGTAAGGCGCCGACACGGGGAACGTTGCGGTCCGGATGGTCCGAGGCGCCGGCGGGCGGGACTTGCGCCGCCCTGCGTTTCTGGATATAAGTACAGCACCTGTTCATTCGTACAGCTTACGAGCTGGTGCCTCCATGACCGAGCTGACCCCCCGGCAGCGGGAAATCCTCAAGCTGATCCAGGACACCATCCTGGAGACCGGTATGCCGCCCACCCGGGCGGAAATCGCCGAGGCGCTGGGCTTCAAGTCCCCCAATGCCGCCGAGGAGCACCTGCGTGCCTTGAAGCGCAAGGGGGTGATCGATCTGGTGCCCGGCGTATCCCGGGGGATCCAGCTCAAGGATTCTCTCCGCGAGCAATTGGGACTGCCGCTGATTGGTCGAGTTGCAGCCGGCAGTCCCATTCTCGCGGAAGAGAACATCGAGGCGCGTTACCAGATCGATCCGAAGCTGTTCAATCCCCGCCCGCATTACCTGCTCAAGGTGCGCGGCATGAGCATGAAGGACATCGGCATCCTGGACGGCGACCTGGTGGCGGTGCATCGCACGCCCGAGGTGCGCAATCGCCAGATCATCGTCGCACGCCTCGAGAACGAGGTGACCGTCAAGCGCTACAAGCAGGAAGGCCGCATCGTGTGGCTGCTGCCGGAGAACGAGGAGTTCGAGCCCATCCGCGTCAATCTCAAGGAAGAGTCGCTCATCATCGAGGGCGTGGTGGTCGGCGTGTTGCGGCAGGGGAAAGCCAAAGGAATGCTGCAGTGACCGCGATGGTCCATGACTTCCAGCCTCGAAACGCTGCTTCGACACCCACGGCTCTGGCGGGCCCGGGATGCACGCCAGCGCGATCCCGGGGCGATCGCCACCGGATTCGACGCACTGGATGAGCGCCTGCCGGGTGGCGGTTGGCCGGCACAGGGGCTGATCGAACTTCTCACCGCCCGCGCAGGCAGTGGCGAGCTCAGTCTGTTGCTGCCTGCCATGCTGCGCCTGACGAGCGGCGCAGAGGTCTGGATGGCCATGGTGGCGCCGCCCCATGAGCCTTATGCCCCCGCCTTGAGCGCCGCCGGCATCGATGTCGAACGGCTGCTCGTGGTGCGCGCCGGCGCGACACCCGATGACATTCCCTGGGCCCTCGAACAGATCGTGCGCTCCGGCGCCTGCCGCATCGTTCTGGGCTGGATGGGCGAGGCGGTCCCGCCGACATTGCGAAGGCTGCAGCTTGCCGCGGAGCAGACGGGCACCCTGGCGGTGCTGACTCGCGACGCGCGCTTTCGCGTCGAGCCGTCGCCGGCGGTGGCCCGTCTGCTGCTGGCGCCGGCCCGGGAGGGTCTCGAAGTGCACTTGCTCAAGAGTCGCGGAGGACGGGAAGGGAGGGTGACGATCGCATTGTGAGTTGAGTCGAATTCATGGTGGCCACCGGTAAAACGCTGGATCTGTTCGAGTGGGAAGCGGATCGTGAGCAGCGCCCGCGCGAGCGGGCGCAACGGGCGACGCGCCTGACGCTCATTCCGCCGGGTCCGCCCCCCAATGCGTCCAAGGACACGGCGCGCGAGCTCTGGCTGGCCGTCCATGTGCCGCAGCTGCCCTTGTTGGCCGTGCACGGTGCGGCAGCGGACCGCAGCGACACGCCTTGGACCGTCGCCGTCCAGGAAGGCAATCGCCAGCGGGTCATCGCCTGCAATGCGGCCGCGGCCGTCGCGGGCGTGCAGCCCGGCATGTCGTTGAAGGCCGCTTATGCGCTGCAAGCGCATCTGCAGACGGTCGCGCGCGATGAAGCGGCAGAGCGACGTTTGCTCGAATCCCTGGCCGAGCGCGCTCATCGCTTCACGCCGCGAGTCTGCATCGAGGCGCCGGATGCCTTGCTCCTGGA
>QGUO01000474.1 GCA_003242495.1 Pseudomonadota bacterium
GCATGCGCCGCGCTCGACCGCGCTCCACATGCCTGACGGTGGCCCGCTCGGGGCGGCCGCGGTCGAGGTGTCCGGTCGCCCCCCCGAGCGTGCCGACGAGGCGATCGTGGCCGCGCTCGAGGCGCTGCAGCTGCGGTGCGTAGGGTTGACCGCCATAAACTGCCAGCACCTCGAAGCCTTCCAAGTGCGCCGCATAGCGCCGGAAGGCCTCGGCGACCTGCATCGCCAGCTCGCGCGTCGGCACCAGCACCAGGGCCTGGGGCGCCCGCCGGTGCACCTCGATGCGCGACAGCAGCGGCAAGGCGAAGGCCGCGGTCTTGCCGGTGCCGGTTTGCGCCTGCCCCACGACATCCGTGCCGGCGAGCAAGTGAGGAATGGTGGCCGCCTGGATCGGTGAGGGGGACTCGTATCCCGCCTCATCGAGGGCTGTGAGCAGTGCTGGGTTCGGAAGCAGAGCGTGGAAAGCGGTGACGGACGCGCCGGAAGGATCAGCGTGCAAGGAAACCTCGAGGGGACATGAGAGATAAGAGGCGCGGCAGGACGCCGCTCGGGGGGAGATTCTACACGCCTGGGTGGGCAAGCGCTGAAATGATTGCCAAGGCGTCCGCCGTTCCGCCCCGCTTTTCAGCCGGGGCTATCACACTGCTTGTGGTTGTCAAAGTCGCTTACGGAGGCCACTTGGCAGTCACTGCGGGCTCGACACCCGCATCAGCACCAGACCGGAGACGATGAGCGCGGCCGCCAGGATGCGGATGAAGTTGGCGGGTTCGCCCAGGACCATGATGCCCACGACGAACGCCCCCACCGCGCCGATCCCGGTCCAGACGACATAGGCGGTTCCCAGGGGCAGCGTCCGCATCGACCAGGACAGCAGCGCGAAGCTGATGATCATGGCCACCAGCGTGATGACGGTCGGAACGGTCCGCGTGAAGCCTTCCGATTGCTTCATGTAGAACGCCCAGACGACTTCGAGAATTCCGGCGATCAGCAACGATATCCAAGCCATACCCGTTTCCTAATGAAGCCGGGTCGTCCCGGACGTCGTTCCGCCGTAGCAGGAAGGTCGTCCCTCCTGCCATGCCGCGCGACGCACGTACATCGTGCGGACTTGCCACGTTGGCGGTAGTTGAGGGATGCGAACCTTCGCAGGGATTGTCCCCTTGCTCCCCTCTTGGTCTTGGAAACACATGATCAAATCGCGTTCTCCAGGCGGAATTTCACATCGAACCGCTTGCGCCGGGTGAAGATTGCGACATCGCCGATACCATCTTCTAAAGGCCTCCTTCGGATCACGCATTTGCCCCAAGATCGACGATAGCCGCTCGCGGTCGCTGACTAGAGGCGTCGAGCAGATGGCTCGGTATCGTGGCCGTTTGGGCGGTCCAAAACAGTGGAGCTGCCGTTGTCATCCGACACGTCACACTCGGATACTTGGAGTGCGGATATCAGCCGGGCCCGCGTGTTGGTCTCTTCAGCGGGCTGCATGATAACGAGGCGTAGGCTGTTCAGCCGTTCATCAGCAAGATCGAAGCCAGAATGTTCAAAAACGAGCTCACCGAGTGTCGGGTGATGAAATAGTTTTGTGCCATCGCGCCATCCGCGAACGTTCGGCTCCGACCACCAGCGTGCAAATTCGGGACTTTCCTGTAGAAGGACGGATATCAATTCATCGAACAACGGCTCGCCCCGGTATCGAGCATAGTCCGCACGAAACGCAGCGACCAATCCTTTGGCGTGGTCTTCCCATTCCGGGATCATGTCCCGTAAGGGACCGATCAGACCCATATACAGGCAGTTGCGCTCGACCCCGCTGAGCGTTGTGAAGTCTCCGAGAACGAGGCTTGCGGCTTTGTTCCACGCGAGAACATCCCAGCGTCTGCCGTGGACGTATGCCGGGCAGGGAAGCAGTTCGTCCAAGACACGCTGGAGTCTCCTGCTGACACCTTGTGCTTCTGCAAGAGGCCAGTGTTCGTCCGGCCTATGATCCGAAAGAAGCAGCAAGTGCCGTATCTCGGCCGGTTCAAGGCGCAACGCATGACCAATCCGCTGTAGCGTTTGGACCGATGCTCTCACATCGCGCGCCTGCTCGAGCCATTTGTACCACTCCACGGAGATGCCGGCGAGTTGGGCTACCTCTTCCCGGCGCAACCCCGGTGTGCGCCTGCGTCGCCCTCTGGCAAGTCCCACATCTTCGGGACGCAGCCGTGCTCGGCAGCTTCTGAGAAAGCGTGCAAGCTCGAGCTTCTGATCGGCTCTCAGCGTTCTGACCTCCTATGAGGGGTATGACTTATCCCCTGATAATGTATCCCTTATTCCCCTTTTGGGAAAAGTGTATTTCAGCGTCCGGTGACGGGTAGTGGGGAGTTCGAATATGGACATCGCCGTCCAGAGGACGAACCGGACTAGTGAAGAGAACAATCCGTGGAGCGGGCTTTTCATCGTCCTCTCGGCGGCTTTCATGGCCATCCTCGACGTCTTCGTCGTGGTGGTCGCCGCGCCGGCGATCCGCGCAGATCTCGGGGCCGGTACGGCTGATATCCAGCTTGTCCTGGCGGTCTACAATCTGGCCTTCGGCCTTACATTGATAACAGGCGGCCGGCTCGGTGATCTCTATGGTCGGCGGCGGATATTTCTGGTCGGCGTGTCACTCTTCACCGCCGCCTCGCTTGCCGCAAGTCTCGCGCCGGATCCTGTGACGCTCATCGTCCTCCGAACAGCTCAGGGCTTGGCTGCCGGACTGATGATGCCGCAGATATTCTCGATTATTCAGGTGAACTTCGATGACGAGGGCCGCGGCAAGGCATTCGGTGCCTTTGCCTTCGTTTCCGGTGTCGCGGCCACCGGCGCTCAGCTGACTGGCGGTGCGCTGCTGACTCTGGACATGTTTGACCTGGGGTGGCGGGTGATCTTCCTCATCAATGTGCCGGTGGGATTGGCAGCAATTGTTGGGACCCGTCGCTTTGTGCCTGAGAGCACGGCGCCCGCAATGGAGCGGCAGTCACTCGACCTGGTCGGAGTCATACTGCTGACCTTCGCCCTTTCTCCTCTCAACGCCCCACGTACCCTCGGTGCTGGACGGGG
>QGUO01000053.1 GCA_003242495.1 Pseudomonadota bacterium
TCCTTCGCGTGATTCGGCCAGAAATATTCCGTATGACAGCGATGGACATCCTTTTCGGGTCGTGGTGCAAATACTACTGGACTGTGCGCTCGAGTCGTTGTACCGTATCTTGGTAGCGCTACCACACATGCTGCGGCACAGCAGCATGCGATGGGCGCACATATAAAGATCGACTGCCGAGGGGGAACTCATGTTCGAGTACGGCCAGAAGTTCGATCGTGTGGCCCACGCCACGTCCGCGTTCGTTCGCCCCATCGCGGCGGCCGAGACCCCGAGCCCATCGATCCGCCAAGCCACTTCGGTCTGCCACCTGATCGGATCTTCCCTGGGTTTCCATCGTTTTCGAGGAGAGACACGTATGGATCGAAGCACGAAACTGGCCGGTGCCGTCTCGGCGATCCTGGCTTCCATGGGGGGCATGCATATCGTGCATGCGCAGGAGCAGAGCATGTCCGCCGCCGGGGACACGCTCGAAGAGGTGGTGGTCACGGGGCTGCGCGCAAGCCTGGAAGCGTCCATGGACATCAAGCGCGATGCCCTGGGCGTGGTCGACGCGATCACTGCCGAGGACATTGGCAAGTTCCCTGATACCAACCTCGCCGAGTCGTTGCAGCGCATCCCCGGCATTTCCATCGACCGGCGCAACGGCGAGGGGGCGCTGGTCACGGCTCGCGGCTTCGGTCCCCATTTCAATCTGGTGACGCTGAACGGCCGGCAAATGCCCGGCGCCGACGGGTTCTCGAACGGGGACATCACCACCGGTGGCACCGGCGCCGGCACCCGCTCGTTCAACTTCGCGCAACTCGCCTCCGAAGCCATCAACGCCATCGAGGTCTACAAGACCGGGCGTGCCGACATCCCCACGGGCGGCATCGGAGCCTCGGTCAACATCCGCACCGCCCGGCCCTTCGACAACGACGGATTCGTGGTCAACGTCGGCGGCAAGGGTGTCTACGACGACTCCGCGCCCTTCGACAGCGACGTGACCCCGGAATTCTCGGGCATTTTCAGCTACACCAGCGACGATCGCGTCTGGGGCGTGAGCCTGAGCACCAGCTACCAGGAGCGCCACGGCGGATCGGTGCAGTCCACGGTCAATGCCTGGAACATCCAGGAGTGGACCGGCACGTCGAGCGCACTGCGCTCGGACGCCCAGGTGACCAACGCCCCGGCCGTCGGCCAGCTTTACGGACTTCCCAACGACATCCGATATGCGTTCTCGGATTTCGAGCGCGAGCGTGTCAACGCCCAGGGTGTGATCCAGTTCGCGCCGCTGGATACCCTGACCATGACGCTCGATTACACCATGGCCCGCAACGAGCTCAGGGAGTGGCGCGGCGAGCAGACCATCTGGCTGCAGCGCAACGGCAGCTTCACGCATCTCGAGTTCGATACGGATGCCGCGGTGGCGACGCCGACGTTCCTGCGCGACATCGTGGGCGGCAAGGATTTCGGCTTCGAACAGCAGCGCAACCTGCAAAAGAACGAGCTGGATTCCATCGGCTTCAATGTCGAATGGCAGGCCACCGATCGTCTGCGCCTGGCGTTCGACTTCCACAACTCGGAAAGCAAGAGCCGCCCCGACGATCCGCTGGTACCCGGCGCAAGCGCCACGTTCTTCAGCTTCGCCGGCACCAACTGCCCGCTGGAAGAGTGCTCGGGCGCCTGGTCGCAGGAGTTCACGTTCAACAATGGGCTGCCCATCGCCGCGCGCAGCTTCTATCCCACACTGGCCGATGCGGTGGCGAATACCAACGGAACCAGAAACCCCGACTTTGCCGCTGACCAGCTCGGCTCGCAGATGCTGCGCATCTGGTCCACCGAGCAGGAATCGGAGGTCCGGCAGGCGCGCCTGGACGGCACCCTGGAGTTCGACAACGGCCGCTTCCAGTTCGGCATCGATACGCGTCAAACCGAAATGTCGCGCCGAACGAGCTATGGCGAAGCCGTGCTCGGCGACTGGAGCGCCAGCGATGCGGGCGGGATCCCGGGCATGGTCGAGTTGCTGCAGCCCTTCAGCCTGACCGGCCTGTTCGACGACTTCAATGCAGGGGGCGCGGCCCCCGGCGCATGGCGCGGCGATGCCGCGGCCCTGGCCAGGTGGGGGCTCGGGCACACGCACCCGGTCAATGGCCGCGTATATCAATGGAACCGCGACAACACCAGTACGGCCGACGGGGTGCTGGCGGCAGATCCGGCCTTGGACGATGACAACCGGATCGAGGAGGACGTCCATGCCGTGTACGTGCAGTTCGCCATGCGTGGCGAGTTCGGCCCCTTCCCGACCAACCTGCTGCTTGGCGTACGTTACGAGGAGACCGACGTCACTTCGACCTCACTGATCGCCGTGCCGACCGGGCTGGTATGGACGGCGAACAACGACTTCAGCGTGGCGACCTCCGAGCAGATTCAAAGCGTCACGGAGGAAACGGATTACAGTCACGTACTGCCGAGCCTGGACTTCGACGTGGGCCTGACGGATACCCTCAAGGGCCGTCTGTCGTACAGCAAGACGATCGCACGTGCGAATTATGGCGACCTGTACGCGGGTGCGAGGGTGAACACCGCCACCGGCTCGGTGCTGATCGATCCTACGACCCAGGCCACCGCCGATGCACAGAACCCGCGCCTGGTGCCACTCGAATCGGACAACCTGGATCTGAGCCTCGAGTGGTATTTCTCGGACAGCGGCTATCTGTCGGCCGGCTTCTGGGAGAAGCGGGTCAAGAATTTCATCGGCACCACGGTGATTCAGGAGAACCTCTTCGGCATCCGCGACCAGACGTCGGGTCCCGATGCGCAGGCGGCTCTCGACTTCCTACTGAGCGCGGACTGCTTTGCGCAGGTCAGTGCCGCCGGCAACGACGTGGATGCGGCATGCTCGGCCAACGATACATCCCTGTTCACCGCGCTGGCGATGCTGCGCAACCCGGAGACCGGCGGGCTGGCCGCCTACGACGGCAGCTCTGCACAGATCCTCGCCATGGAGAATCAGTACGACATCGTTGCGAACCCCGACGACCCCCTCTACATGTTCGCGGTGCGGCGACCGGTCAACCAGGAGGCTGCGAGGATTCACGGGTGGGAGCTCGGCGGCCAGTATTTCTTCGGGGATACCGGCTTCGGCCTTCTCGCGAACTACACCATCGTGCGCGGCGACGTGGGTTTCGACGACAACGCGCCTCCGGGCACGACGCAGTTCGCGCTGTTGGGCTTGAGCGATACCGCCAACCTGGTGCTCATGTATGAGAACTACGGCTTCACCGCCCGTCTCGCCTACAACTGGCGTGACAAGTTCCTGGCGGCGACCAACCAGAATGGCTCGAACACCAACCCGTACTATGTGGAGGAGTACTGGCAGATCGACCTGAGTCTCGGCTACGAGTTCAACGAGCACCTGACGTTTGCCTTCGAAGCCATCAACCTGACCGGCGAGGATGTGCGCTGGCACGGCAGATCGAAAAAACAGCTGGTGAAGCTCGAGGAACAGAGTCCCCGGTACGCCCTCGGCCTGCGTTACAGGTTCTGACGGTCGGGGGAAGGTGTGGCGGGTCGGTGCGTCCGGCCCATGGGCGAAAAGAAGGAGGCCGCTGTTTACCGGCGGCCTCTTTCCATTAAGCTTGTGGCCGGCGAGCGTCGGGGATGTCCCGCCAGCGCTGCCAGTACCGTGGGGCGTTGCCGATGACTAGACCTGTGCTGCTCAACAACGTCGATCACCGGGATCTGCGGGTGATCACCCGCTACGGCGCCGAGTTCGGCGACGCCATCGGCCTCGTACCCACCTTTCCGACGGAATACGCCGATGTTCAGCGGGAGTATCCGATCTTCTTCAAGAAGGACCCGGCGACCGGCGAGTACTACTCCATCGCGCTGCTCGGCTTTGCCAAGAACGAGAACCTGTTCCTGGAGCAGGGCCGCTGGAACGCCGCCTATGTGCCCGGCATGATCGCGCGCGGACCGTTCCTGATCGGGTTCCAGACGCAACAGGTCGACGGCGAGACGCGCAATGAACCGGTGATTCATGTGGATCTCGATCATCCCCGGGTCAGCAGAACCGAAGGCGAGCCGGTGTTCCTGCCGCACGGCGGCAACAGCCCCTACCTCGAGCACATTGCCATGGTGCTGCGCGGTATTCGCGAGGGCGTAGAGGTCGGCAAGGCCATGTTCGCCGCGTTCACCGCGCTCGACCTCATCGAGCCCGTCACGCTCGATGTCAAGCTCTCGGACGACGAGGGCTATAACGTTCTGGGGTTGTACACCATCGACCAGCGCAAGCTGGCGGCGCTCGACGGCGGGTCGCTCGAGAGGCTCAATCGCGCGGGATTCCTGCAGGGCGCGTTTCTGGTCATCGCATCCCAGGGCAACGTAAGAAAGCTCATGGCCATGAAGCGGCGCGCGGGCCGCACGGATTCGTCGGGGGCTGCGATGAGCGGTGCGACGTTATGAGCCGGGTCGCCGGCACGATCCGGGTACGGGAAGGCTGTCGCCCGGACGATCTGCCGCTTCGGGAGCTGATCGAAGGCGGCGAGCCCGTGGTGCTGAAAGGATTGGTCGCCGACTGGGGGCTGGTCCGCGCCGCGCGCGAGGACACGGCTCAGGTTATGGATTACCTGCGGACCTTTTGTACGGATCGCCCCGTGCAGTTCTCCTACGGCGAGCCCGGTATCGCGGGTCGCCCCTTCTACAACGACGCGTTCACGGAGCTCAACTGCGTCGTGCGCCAGGCGCCTCTTGGCGAGGTGCTGGATCAGATCGCGCAATACCTCGAGGCGGAGCAGCCGCCTACATACTACGTCGCTTCGCTGCTGGTCGACACTCACCTGCCGGGATTCAGGGCAGCCAACGATCTCGATTTCACTGCGCACGGCCTGAGCGTGCATCCAAGCATCTGGATCGGCAACCGGACCATTGCATCGTGTCACTACGATGCCCCGCACAATCTCGCCTGCTGCGCGGTGGGCAGGCGTCGCTTCACCGTGTTTCCCCCGGAGCAGATCTTCAACCTCTACCCCGGCCCGCTCGAGCCCACGCCAGGGGGCCAGGCCGTGAGCGTGGTCGATTTCGCGCAACCGGACTTCGCCAAGCATCCACGTTTCCGCGAAGCGCTCGCCGCCGGCCGAATGGCCGAGCTCGAGCCCGGCGATGCGCTGTACATCCCCAGCATGTGGTGGCACCACGTCGAGGGCTTGAGCGGCTTCAACACGCTGGTGAACTACTGGTGGAGCGAGACGCCGGCCTTCATTCCCACGCCGATGCTGACGCTCTACCACGCGATCTGGTCATTGCGGGATCGGCCCGAGCGTGAAAAACAGGCCTGGCGCCAGGTCTTCGAATACTACGTCTTCGGCCCCGCGCAGCGTGCCGGTGAGCATCTGCCGGAGCCGGCGCGCGGCGTGCTCGGCCCGATCGACGAAACGCGGGCCCGACAGCTGCGGGCAATGCTGCTCAATCGGCTCAATCGCTGAGGGGGAGCGAGTGCAATGCAGAAGCTCGTGATCGCAGGCGGCGGCACGGCCGGCTGGCTGGCGGCCGCTGCGCTGGCGCAGCAGTTTCGCGGCATTCTCGACGTCACGCTGATCGAGTCCGATGAAATCGGCACGGTGGGAGTGGGCGAATCGACGATTCCGACCATCCGCGGCTTCCATCGGCTGCTGGGTATCGACGAGCAGGCATTCATGCGCGCGACGTCCGCGACCTTCAAGCTCGGCATCCACTTCGAGAACTGGAAGCTTCCGCAACATCGTTACGCCCATGCCTTCGGGCGCGTCGGACTATCGACCTGGATTTGCGGATTTCACCACTTCTGGCTGCACAGCCTGACGCGGGGCATGTGCTCGGAGCTCGAAGACTACTGTGTGGAGCGACTGGCGTCGAAGCAGCACAAGTTCGCCACATCGCCGGACTCGGAGATCAACTATGCCTACCACCTCGATGCAGGCGTCTACGCGAAATTCCTGCGTAAGATGTCCGAACACGACGGTGCGCGGCGTATCGAGGGAAAGATCACCGAGGTCAGGCAGCATCCGGACACGGGCTTCATCGAATCGCTGGTGCTCGATTCCGGTCAGGTGGTCGAAGGCGACTTCTTCATCGACTGCACGGGGTTTCGCGGTCTGCTGATCGAGCAGACGTTACAGTCGGGGTTCGAAGACTGGTCGCACTGGCTGCCCTGCGATCGTGCCGTGGCGGTACAGACCGAATCCGTCGGCCCTGCCGTGCCCTACACACTGTCCGCCGCACACGAGGCCGGCTGGCGGTGGCGAATCCCGCTGCAGCATCGCGTCGGTAATGGGCTGGTGTATTGCAGCCGCTACATGTCCGATGAGGAGGCCACCGGAAAGCTGCTGCGAGAAGTGCAGGGTCGAACGCTGACCCAGCCACGGGTCATCCGCTTCCGCGCCGGGCGGCGGCGCTGCACCTGGAACAAGAACGTGGTTGCGCTGGGTCTGGCGAGCGGTTTTCTCGAACCTCTGGAATCGACCAGCATCCATCTCATCATGAGCGGGATCACGCGATTGATGCAGCTCTTCCCGTTCGGCGGCGTGCAGCCGTGCCTGGTCGAGCATTACAACCGCGCAACGAGGACGGAGCTCGAGTCGATCCGGGACTTCATCGTGCTGCATTACCACGCGACCGAGCGCGAGGACACGCCCTTCTGGCGTCACGTGCGCAGCATGGCCATCCCCGAGTCGCTCGCCCATCGTCTAGAAATGTTCCGCTCCTGTGCGCACGTCTGGCAGCACGAGGGCGAGTTGTTCCGCACCGACTCCTGGCTTCAGGTGATGCTTGGTCAGGGGGTCCAGCCCAGGCGCTATCATCATTACGCAAGAGCGATGTCCGACCACGATCTCGAGCGGCTCCTGACCGGGCTGAGACGATCCGTGGCTGAGACGGTGCGCGAGCTGCCATCGCATCAGGAGTTCCTGGATCGCTACTGCCGGGCAACCGAAATTCTCGATGCCTCATGAGCGGCGAAGCGGCATGATCCTGGATCTGCATCCCGGCATCCGTTTTCGCACGCTCACCATCGGGCGGGAACGTGCGCCGCTACTGGTCATCGACCAGTTCGTGGCCGACCCCGAGCGACTGGTGAGGAAGGCGGCCATGCGACGGTTCGTGCCATGTGGCCGTTTCTTTCCAGGTATCCGCACACCTGCGCCGCCTTCGTATCAACACCTCATCGAGACCCGCCTCGGGCCGGTCCTGGCCGAATGCTTCGGCTTCGCAGCGACGTCCTTCCGTTTCCCGACCTGCCATTACTCCCTGGTCACCACCCCGCCGGTGCAGCTCGAGCCGCTGCAGCGCATTCCGCACGTCGACTCGGTCGAGCCCGAGGGGCTCGCGGCGGTTCATTACCTGTTCAAGGACGACCTCGGCGGCACGGCGTTCTACCGCCATCGCAGCACCGGCTACGAGTATGTCGACGCGAGCCGCCGCCAGAGGTACTTCGACGTCCTGCTAGCCGAGCTGGCTGGACCGGATTGCCCACCTGCCCAGTACATAGATGGCGATACGGCGCTGTTTCAACAGATCGCCCGGGAGGAGGGGGTGTTCAACCGCATGCTCGTCTACCGGCGCAACTCGCTGCATTCGGCGTCGCTCGGCGCATGCTTCGTGCCTGATCCGAATCCGCGGACCGGACGACTGTCCATCAATTGTTTCATCGATCCGATGCGGCGCTGAAGCGCCTTGTCCGGGTCAAGGTCGAGCCATGTAAGGGCGAACGACCGCGCCCGATGAAGCAAGTCGCCGGGCGGCGCTTCGGGGGCGATCTCACAGCACGGCTGCGATCACGCTCGCGACCGCGAACCCCGTGAAGCCGGCCACGGTGCAGGTCACCGTCCAGGAGCGCAGCGTTTCACCCTCGGTTTGCCCCAGCAGGCGGTTGACCAGCCAGAATCCCGAGTCGTTGACGTGCGACACGATGGTCGCCCCGGCGGCAATGGCGATCACCACCAGCGCGGTATGCAGCGGGTCGAGCGCGAGGTGCTGCAGAATGGGTGCGGTGAGGCCGGCGGCCGTGATCATGGCCACCGTGGCCGAGCCTTGGGCGATGCGCACCAACGCGGCCAGCAGGAACGCAAGCAGCATGGGCGGGAGCGGCTGGGTGCCGAAGAACTCTCCGAGGTGCTCGCCCACGCCCGAGTCGATGAGCACTTCCTTGAAGACGCCGCCTGCGCCGGTCACCAGCACGACCATGCCGGCAGGCTCGAGTGAGCGCATGGTCACTTCCTGCAGCTGGGCGGCGGGTACGCGGCGGGTCAGACCGAAGACGATGTAGGCGTACAGACAGGCGATGAGCAAGGCGATGAACGGATGACCGATGAATGCCAGGGCGGTTCTCGTGGCGCCTTCCGGCAGGATTTGCTGTCCGAGTGTGTTACCGACGATCAGGGCCAGCGGCAGCGCAATCGCGAAAATGGCCTCGCCGACCTCGACGGTGCCTGCCGGGCGCACGACATCCGCGCCGACGCCAGCCATGCCTGCCGGATCGTGCCCGGGCAGCGGGCGGGGCGCGATGGACTTGAATCGGGTCGCGAGCAGCGGGCCCGCCACGATCGTGGCCGGAATACCGCAGGCGAGGCCCATGACGATGACCCAGCCGAGATCCGCTTCCAGCAGCTCCGCCACCGCGAGGGGGCCGGGCGTCGGGGGGATGAAGGCGTGGCCTACGACCAGCCCGGCGAGCAGGGGCGTAGCGAAGTACAGCGGCGCCCGCCCGCTCGCCGCACAAAGCTGAGCGATCAGCGGCACCAGAATGATGAACGCCACATCGAAGAACACGGGAATGCCGACCAGCAGCCCGGTGATGCCCAGCGCCCAGCCGGCGCGCTCCGCGCCGACGCGGGCCAGCAGGTTCGCAGCGATCGCCCGCACGCCGCCGGTGTATTCGAGCAGGGCGCCGAGCATGGTGCCCAGTCCGACGACCACGGCGATGAAGCCGAGTGTGCTGGCCATGCCGTCGCGCATGGAGGCAACGATGTCCATGGGACGCATGCCGAGCGTGAGCCCGGTGCCTGCGCTGACCAGCAACAGCGCGAAGAAGGCCGGCAGCTTGTAGCGCAGGACGAGCACCAGCAACACGCCCACTGCTGCGGCCACGATTGCCAGGTCCAATGTTCCGTGCTCCGTGTGTGCGTTGGGTTATCCGGGTCCGTCCTGCTCGTCGAGGCGCGCCGGCTCGAGCGCCGGCACGAGACGGTGCACCACCGCCAGGGCGAGCAGATACGCCGAGCCGGCCATGAGGAACACTGGCAGATAGCTGCCGGTGGTCTCGAGCAGCAGACCCGTGAACGTCGCGATCAACATGCCGCCGACCGCGCCGCCGAAGCCGCCGATGCCCACCACGGAGGCGACCGCGCGGCGTGGAAACATGTCAGAGGCCAGTGTGAACACGTTGGCCGACCAGCCCTGATGTCCGGCCGTGGCCAGTCCGATCAGGGCGACGGCGAGCCACAGGTTGTCGGCCCGCAGTGCGAACACGATGGGCACCACGCACAGGGCGCAGACCAGCATCGCGCCCTTGCGGGCCCGATTGACGCTCCAGCCGCGCTCGATGAAGCGGCCGGCGAGCCAGCCGCCGCCGATGCTGCCGACGTCGGCGAGCACGAAGATGAGCACCAGCGGCAGTCCGAGCTGCGTGAGCGTCAGGCCATATTCGGCGTTGAGGAACTTGGGCAGCCAGAACAGAAAGAACCACCAGATCGGATCGGTCATGAACTTCGCGGCAACGAACGCCCAGGTCTGGCGGTGGCGCAGCAACTGCGCCCAGGGGATGCGTGTCGTGGGTTCCTGCGGATCGCTGCGGATATAGGCCAGTTCGGCCGCGGTGAGCGCGGGATGCCGCTCCGGTGTGCGATAGGTGGCGAGCCAGGTGATCAGCCATGCGGCGCTCAGCAGGCCAGTGAACAGGAACGCGGCCTGCCAGCCCCAGGTCACGGCGATGATGGGCGCCGTCAGCGGAGCGACGATGGCGCCGATGTTCGAGCCGGAATTGAAGATGCCGGTGGCCAGTGCCCGCTCGCGTCGTGGGAACCATTCGGCCACGGTCTTGATCGCGGCGGGGAAGTTGCCCGCTTCGCCGAGTCCCAGCACGAAGCGTGCGATGGCGAAGCCCAGCGCGGAGACGGCCAGCGAGTGGCTCATGGCCGCGAGGGCCCACACGGAAATGGCGAGCGCATAGCCCACGCGCGTGCCGAGGCGGTCGATCACCGCTCCGGCCGTCACCAGGCCGATGGCGTAAGCCGCTTGAAACGCCGTGACGATGTAGCCGTACTCGATCTCGTTCCAGCCGATCTCGCCCTGCAAGTGGGGGGCGAGCACGCCGAGCACTTGCCGGTCGATGTAGTTGATGGTCGTGGCCGCCAGCAGCAGCCCGCAGATTCGCCAGCGATACCAGCCGACCTTGGCGGCCGGCATGGCAACGCTGGTGGCCGAGAGTGCTTCCCTCATGACGGCGGGCGCCAGGTTGTCGTTGCGAGTCGTTGGCGCGCCCGGCTCTCGTCCGGCGCGGGGCAGAACACACGCGCCCGGCAGGCCCCCCGCGAAGCCCGCGGGCCTCCCCGGACGGGGACGGCCCGCGGGGAGGCTGCGGCGGACATGATCAGGTACTCGGCCTGTCGACCACGGTCAGCGTCGTCGACTTGAGGTCCACCGAGTTCGGTCCGGCCATGATGGCGAATTCTCCGGGCTCGACCACGTATTGCATATCCTTGTTCCAGAACGCGAACGAGTCCGGCGTGAGGGTGAACTGCACGGTGGTCGAGGCCCCCGGCGCGAGCGTGATGCGACGGAATGCCTTGAGCTCCTTGATCGGTCGGGTCACAGAGCTAACCAGGTCGCGCACGTAGATTTGCACGACCTCATCGCCCTCCCGCGTGCCCGTGTTGCGCACGTCCACGGAGACCGTGACCGAGTCGTCGACGCCGATCTGCGAGGCGGACAGCCGCGGCGCACCGATCTCGAACGTGGTGTACGACAGGCCGTAGCCGAACGGGAACAGCGGCTCGGCGGTGTCGAAAATGTAACCGCGATGCGCGCTGGGCTTGGCGTTATAGAACATCGGCAGCTGCCCGACCGAGCGCGCGATCGTGACCGGAAGCTTGCCGCCGGGGTTGGCGTCACCGAACAGAATGTCGGCCATGGCCGTGCCGCCTTCCTGGCCGAGATACCAGCCCTCGACCAGTGCATTCATTTTCTCGACCGGCACCGTGGTCGGCTGTCCGTTGATCAGTACCACGACCAGCGGCTTGCCCAGGGCGTGCATGGCATCGAGCAGTTCCTCCTGCTCGCCCACCAGCCGAATGTCCGTGCGGTCGCCGAGATGGTTCTTGGCGTAGGCTTCTCGGCTGGTGGCATCGCTGCCGCCGATCACCAGCACGATGGCATCGGCCGTACGCGCGACCTCGACCGCCTCGCGGATGCGCTGGCGATTCTCCTGCGGGTCGGCCAGGATGACCTCGTCTTCCCACCAGTCACCGGAATCGGTGAGGCGTACGCCCTCGGCGGTCACGACGCGCACCTGCTTGCCGACCTTGGCGCGAATTCCGTCGAGGATACTGATTGCCCGGCGCGGCACGTTGGAATAGCCGCCGAGCCGCACACTGGCCGCGTTCGGGCCGATGACCGCCAGCGTGTTCAAGCGGGTGGCATCGAGCGGCAGGGTTCCGTCGTTCTTCAACAGCACGACCGCCTTGCGGGCAGCCTCCTCGGCGAGCGCGCGCGCCTCCGCATTGTCGGTGATCCGCTCGGCGTAGCGCGCGTCCGCGTACGGCTGCTCGAACAGTCCTGCCAGAAACTTCAAGCGCAGCATGCGTCGCACGGCCTCGTCGATGCGCTCCTGGGTGACGAGCCCGGCGGCCAGCGCTTCGGGGAGGTATTTGAAGGAGTCGCCGTCCGGGAGATCGAAATCCACGCCCGCGTTGAGGGCCCGCGCGGCGGCTTCGGTGTAGCTGGCCGCGACTTTGTGCAGTTCGTAGAGCTCCTCGATCGCGCGGTAGTCGCTCACCACGGCGCCCTTGAAACCCCACTCGCCGCGCAGCACGTCCTGGAGCAGCCAGGTGTTCACGTGCGAGGGAACGCCATCGATTTCATTGTAGGAGGCCATGACGTTGAGCGCGTTGCCGCGCTGGATTGCCGCCTTGAAGGGCGGGAAGAACACCTCGCGCAGCTCGCGCTCGGAGATGTTGGCGGGGCCGACGTTGGTGCCGGCCTGCGGCTGGCCATGGCCGGTCATGTGCTTGAGGGTGACGAACACACGGCCCTCGGCGAGCGGCAGCGAATCGCCCTGGAATCCGCGTACTGCGGCCAGGCCGAGCTCGCTCACCAGGAAGGGATCCTCACCGTAGGTCTCTTCGATGCGACCCCAGCGCGGATCGCGCGCCACGTCCACTACCGGCGACAGCACCAGGTGCGCGCCGCGTGCGCGGATCTCGCGGGCCGTCACCGTGAAGACACGCGTGAGCAGCTCCGGATCCCAGGTGCTCGCGAGCGCAATGGACTGGGGGAAGTGCGTCGCGCCCCGGGCGGCGTAACCATGCAAGCCTTCCTCGTGAAACAGCACGGGGATGCCGAGGCGGGTCTCGTTCACGGCGTACCGTTGAATGGCATTCACCAGCTCGACGGTCTGGCGCGCATCGCGAAACGGCGTCTTTTCAGGATTGCCGCCGCCACGCAGATCGTTGGGGCGGCCGACGTGGCCGATGCCGGCCGGATACAGCTCGCGCGCACGTGCCGGATCGAAATCGCCGGCCGGCGTGAGGATCTGGTCCTTCTTCAC
>QGUO01000475.1 GCA_003242495.1 Pseudomonadota bacterium
GGCGAGAATCCCGCATGAAGGGCGCATGCCGATGTCAGCGGTCCGTTCGTTTAGACATTCCCATTGAGCGACCCGCCGCAGCCGGTCACTGAGACGGCTCGATGACCAAGGTAGGGAAAGACCTCGAACTGCGCCCGCTCGCCGTAGCGTACGACCCGAGTGGTCGGATCGATACTGCCGCCGGACGAGGCATTTGCGGCCACCGAAACCGTCTCGACGACGCCTGGCGGCGGCTCGGGATCGCTCGAGCCGTCACTGACCCATTCCACGACAGCGGCGACCCACGCATCGAGCTGCTCGCCGCCATCGATGTAGTCCCGTGCCTGATCGAGATCGAACTCGTTCTGCGGTTCACCATCGAGCAGTGCACGCACGAACGGATCGTCATTGACCCTGAGAGAGCTCGCGATCAACGCCCGGGCGTCCCCGACATTGAAGCCGAGCTCGTCGACGAGCCGGCTGGTCGCTGTGGTGAAAGGGGTGACGTCGCAGGCCACGCCGGAGTCGCAGTCGGCGCGCAAGATGCCCGCGTAGGGCTTCTCATTCAGCAGCCCTCCGCGAACCGTGACTCGATAGGGAGGCGGGACCGGGACCGCCAAACGGTAACGGCCGTCCGGTTCCGTCGTCGTCTGTCCGAGCAGATGCCCGTCGGGCGCGTAGGCGCTGACGTCTGCAAAGGCCAGCGGACCGTTGATCGCCCTGCCGGAAACGACGTACTCACCCGATCGCTCCGTGACGGAGGAGCGAGATGTCGACGAGTCGCACGCGACGAGCACGCCTGCACCCAGGCATACGCTCAGCACTCGTAAGACGCAACGCAAGAGACCGATCAGCGGCACGTTCAACCTCATACAGGGCGGAAGCGCCTATCTCTGCCCGGTCTTCCCACCCTCCTCTATTCGCATGGTCTGGCTGCCCGTCCAGGACAGCCCGGAACACGCGTTATCATCGACATCCTGACCCCGTCAGACTTGACTGGGCGTCTCGATGAGCTTGCTCACGTGTCTCGCGCAAGCGATAAGCGCGAACACGTTCACGCGCCGAAGGGTTAGAGCTGGCTAAGCCAGTAGTGGAAAGTGGAATGAGGTGAGTACGCGGGCCGTGCAGATCCGGTGCGGGCACGGCGTTGCGCCTGCGCCTGTTCGATCGCCTCGCTGGGCGTGATGCCGAAGTTTGCGCGAAACAGCCTGGAAAAATGGCTTTGGCTGGTAAAGCCCCAGCGCATTGCGACCTCGATCACACTGGGCCGGATTGCGCGCGGTTCGGTGAGCTCCTGGAAGCATCGTTTCAGCCGCGCCTGTCGGACGAAGGCCGCTACGCCGCCGAGCGGCCGAAACAGCCGGTACAATCGAGCCCGCGAGCAAGCGAACTTGCGGCACAGGTGTGCGGGCGTGAGGTTCTCTGCGGAGAGGTTGCGCTCGATGTAGGCGCAGATCGCATCGAGCAGGTGCGATTCCAAGACCTGAGACTCACCGGTCCCATACCCGGCGAAAGCGCCCGCCACGGCGCCGAGCACGGTCTGAGTGATGTGCTCGTCCTCGTCTGCCGATGCACCATGCAATGCGTTCCACACGCAGAGCAGATGATGGCTGAGAATGCGGCCTACCGCGGAGCGGGCGGGAATGACAGAGCCGATCTGCGCATGCTCGGGCGGCAGGAAGGAGAACATGGCTTCGCGGGGCACGATGAACGATAGTGCCCTCGAACGTTCTGCGCGCGTTTCGAGTGAGTATCCGAGATCCAACAAGCTGATATCGCCCGGGCCAACGCGCACGGTGCGATAGCCATTGTGACCGACATAGCCGCCGCTCAAGTACAGCTGGATCAACAGAGGATCCGCGCCTTCATCCGCGCGATGCCCGCGGCGACGCAGGTAGCGCTGACCCGAGAACTCGGCTACACAGATCACCATTCGCCGCAGCTTGAATCCGTCCACGCGCGCACTGAAGCCTTCCTGCGGCGGATGTTCGAGATGTGACTCGAACAGCGGCAGCACGGTCGCGCGCCAAGCCTCGAATCGTGCGTGATTCGGCAGGCTCCGTGAGTCGAATACGTCGTGAGGAATGCCGCGAATCACCGCGGACCCAGTGTGGTGATCGACCATCCTCTTCCCGTCATGCTTATGCACGGTCACACCGCGCGCGCCCTTCTACGGCACGGTGTGACCGAGTGCTCGTTTTCGCCCGCGGCGTGCGCGCTGCCAGTGTCCGAATCCTTGGTCGATTCGGCACCCGTTGTCAATCGACATCGGTCCGGGGCAAGCCAGGGAGGTGGCCGCTTTCGGTCGTCGGAACTACCCCTCCAACAACTCCCGGTTTCTCACCGCGCCGCGGTCGGCGCTGGTGGTGAGGGCCGCATAGGCTTTGAGGGCGGCGCTGACCTTGCGCGGGCGCGGCGCGGCCGGCTTCCAGCCCTTGGCGTCCTGCGCCGCCCGCCGCCGGGCGAGCTCGGCATCGTCGACTTCCAGGTGAATGCGTCGGTTCGGGATGTCGATGGCGATGATATCGCCCGGCTCCACCAGTCCGATCGCGCCGCCCTCGGCCGCCTCGGGGGACACGTGGCCGATCGACAGGCCGGAGCTGCCGCCGGAAAAGCGGCCATCCGTCACGAGGGCGCAGCTCGTCGCCAGGCCCTTGGACTTCAGGTAGCTGGTGGGATACAGCATTTCCTGCATGCCCGGGCCGCCGCGCGGGCCCTCGTAGCGCACGATCACCACGTCGCCGGGCTTCACCTTGCCGCCGAGAATGCCCTCCACGGCGGCCTCCTGGCTTTCGAAGATGACCGCCGGCCCGCGGAAGGACAGCAGCTTCTCGTCCACGCCGGCCGTCTTCACGATGCAGCCGCGCTCCGCGACATTGCCGTACAGCACGGCCAGACCGCCGTCCTGGCTGTAGGCGGACGACACGGAGCGGATGCAGCCGCTGGCGCGATCCGTATCCAGCTCAGGGTAGCGGCAATCCTGTGAGAACGCCTGTTGGCTCGGGATGCCTGCGGGGCCGGCGCGGAAGAACTCGCTGACCTCCGGGCTGCGGCTGCGCATCACGTCCCACTGTTCGATG
>QGUO01000711.1 GCA_003242495.1 Pseudomonadota bacterium
GGCTAGGTGGCAGAGTGGTCATGCAGCGGCCTGCAAAGCCGCGTACAGCGGTTCGATTCCGCTCCTAGCCTCCATCGACCGAATTTTCCACCTGTCCTGCCCACGGCAAGTTTTTGACGCCGGACGTGTTGCTGCTTCTCACGCGGCCGCAGTGTTCGCGTGGAGGGGCAGTTAGACTGAAGCGTCGCAAGACGAGAAGACGCCTTCGCCGGACACTTGCCGCCGTTAGCGCTCCGACGTTTGAGTCATGCCCTGAGTCGTTCTTCTCCGCGGATCGTGGATGCTTCTCGCGTGATCGGTGTGGCTCGCGCAAAATTCATGAACTTGCCGACGGATACGCGCCGGGCCTGCATCACCTGATGCACGTTGAGGTGGCGTAGCGCATCCGGTTTGCGCAAGTCGGGGTGTGCGAGAAGAGCTCTGATCGTAGCGAGGCTCGCTGGTTCCTCCCAAATTGGCCATGAGAAAGAGAAGCCATGGCGATCGAATGCTCCGCCGATGACATTCGGGCGCACTCGACCGAAGCGGCGTTCGGGTACGACCGTCAATGCCGCAAGACCGATCGCAGCGAGACGATTTGCGCCGTGCTGGGTCCCACCTTTGTACGCTGAATCGGTGGGATCACCTGCCATCAACGCGTAGCGGACATCCTCCTTGGGGTCCCATCGGAACGAATCGGTGGGATCGTTGCGGTGCCAAGGATGAAACAAGGCCTCCATCAAGCACTCTGTTTCCGTTGGTATGACAGCCTTCTTCCCCTTGCCGCGTTTGGGTGGGGCTTGCAGCTTCGGTACCCCCGCTAGCCGTTTCAAGAAATACTGATGGCCCTGCCCGAAGAGCAGGCATAACGGCGTAGGGTCGACGGGTTCGTCCTTGTCCGACTTGATAGCGGCATCGGTCATCAGTGCAGCCAGAATATCCGCCCGGCTGCGCGTCCGGACGTCAGAAGTCCGCGCGGCGGACAAGAGCAATGATCTGGCCTCATCTCGAGAGTAATCGAGTTTCTCGCGGTTACCGAAGTCGAGTGGCTCGGACAAAACGGTAATCCCTGCTGCCGCGGTTTCGCAGATCGCCTCCTGACTCATGGCGGTTGCCACGTACAGTCTGGGCCGCAGAGGGAGTCGCGCGACGTCCCAAGCTACTCGTGGACGCAGCTTGCCATCTTCGGTGCGCCTGTCATCTACGGCTTCCATTGCTCGAAGTAATCCAAGCAGGGCGAGAAAGGCGAGCAGGTTATCTGGCTCGAGCCCATCGAGCCGATGAGAAACGGCAGCGGTCATGTCCTGGACTCCTTGGCGTCTTCGGATGCCCGATGGTCGGCGAGCCGCAGGATCGCTTCCATGTGCGCAAGTCCCCATGCGCCGTATCGCGCGCGGAGGCGCTCGAACAGCTTAGGCCAGTCGTGACCGCGCCAATCGAATCCGAATGACTGAGGTCCTCGCCCGGCGGGAACATTGGCCGGTAAGCCGCAGACTGCGGGCAGCTGCCGGTCTGCGCGATCGAGCGGATCGGCGTGCGGAAAGAAGGGGCGCCCGTAGCCGTGGTGTACACCTACGAGCCACAAGACGAGGTCAGGATCCTTTGCCTCGGCGAAGCGCGGTACCGATGTGGCGAGCCGAACGGAGAAGGCCTCATGCCGCCAGTTCTCGGGCAAGAGTGAGTTCGCGCGAGCCGACCGCGGCAACGAACGTCCCGATTTCGCCAAGACATTGGGCGAAGCATCGAAGGCGATCCCCAATGGATCTCCGTAATGGAGCCACGCCTGGAAGCGCGGATCAGCTTTTCCGAGATCGTGTAGATATCCCGCCAGCTTCAGATCATGCACCCGATCGGCGGAAAGTCCTGCGGCTTTCGCAAACTGCTCAGCGCGATGCTCGACGTCTTCGGAATGCTGTGCCAGGGTCACCGGCAGACCGAGTAGAGATCCGCTGATATCGTCCTCGGTTGAACTTGATATTCCCTCCTGTTTGGTCTCTCCTGATCTGATGCCGAAAGGAGAGAGGAACAGGACCCCTCGAGGAAAACCCTGATCCGTCTCGCCGTAGACATGCATATCGGTAATGACCCTGCTTGGCCGCGTTGCTTCGGACAGTGCAAGGAGGTCGTCGTGAACGTCCGCCGGCAAGTGAAGATCGAGAAGTGCATCGCGCACGTCTTGCCAAGGCTGCGATTCGACGTTGGCAAGCGTCTCAGCGAGCCGGTTGTTCATTTCATGTGGAATAAGTCCCGGAGCAACTCTCACGAAGAACCTGCGTCCGGCGAACGGGAGCGCCGCGTGACGCGCCACGTCTGGCACGCCTGCGGTCGACCGGATGTTCCAGCCGAATTCATCGACGCCGCCGTAAGAAGCCGGAACGACGATCGTATCGCCCGGTCTTATTTCTTCGGGGCGAATCCACCTCGATAGAGCATCCTGGCCCTTCCACCGGAATACGCGACGCCGTTCACGCGGCAAGCCTTCCGGCTCGGCCTCCGAAACGTCGGACGGCACATCGGCGAGTAGGGCGGTACTCTTCGATCCAGACAGCCATGCACGGACCATTGAGATTGGCATCTCGAGCGCTTCTGCAGCGCGGGGCGGAACCAGCGTGAGCAGACGGCGTATACGTTCGACACTGTCCTCGTCGGCGTCCCGAGGATCGATGTCGGCGCGCCAGACGACGGCAACTGAGTCGGGTTGCCGCTCCGGTCCGTGAAGAAAGCAAGCGATCTCAGGATCGGCGGCTGGTATCGGGGAAGTCTGGCTCAACAGATCGACATGGGCAGGCATCAGGACAGGGGCGACGGGCTTCGGTGAAAGTGCTTCTTCGGATAAACGCACAGCGAATGTGGCTAACCCGAAATCGACCAGAAGTTCGCGGCCTGCCTTGGTGGCGGCTTCCTTCAACCGCGCCCAGGCATGCCTGATGGCTTGTCCATAGATGGGATCCTTTGCATTCGGCGAGACATCCTCCTTCATCGCCACGATGGCCGCGTAAGGTGCGATGGTTCGCCCTGCGCGGTTCAGCCGGCCGAGACGTTGGCGCAGCGTGTCGAGCGGTGCCACAT
>QGUO01000476.1 GCA_003242495.1 Pseudomonadota bacterium
CTTCTGCACCCCCTCGGAGTGACGCGCGGCAGGGCAGGCGCTCAGGCGCGCCGGAAGGTCACGACCAGGACATCCCGGTAGGCGGGACGGGCAGGATCGATCGGTATCACGGGCGTCACCCCGTGATACACACGCCCATCGTCGACGAATGCGGCATCGAGCGGATGCATGAGTGTGAACCGCCCGATCTCCTGTCGGGTGGCGTCGTGGATGCTGGTGACGCCCTCGGCGATGTTCTCGCGCTTCACGAGCAGGACCAGGACCCAGTCGACGCCATCGCGGTGCAGTCCCTCGGGGGTCGGTCGCCCATGCTCGCCGGGGCGGGCTTCGATGCGGAACTGATGACCTTCCACGTGCCAGGTGTGCGGACGCGTGGCGGCGGGTGTCAGCTGGTCGAACACCGTGAAGCCGAGGCGCAGGATGCCGCGCAGCGCCGCATGCTCCGCGATCTCGTCTTTGAAGGGCAGGAACCAGCGCTCGATGCCGCCGTTCACGGGGTTGTAGTCCCGGCTCTGATAATGCGGCTGATGCGGCTTGCGCACGATGGTATCGGCGGATACGGCAAAGGCGCTGAACCGCCGCCGCCTGTAACGACCGCCGTCGGCCATGTAAGTGTCCATCCCCAGGTCGTCCCAGCTTGCCGCGAAGGACGGCCAGTTCTGCGTCACGCTGTGCGGCAGCAGTGTGCGCATCTGTGCCGCGTCCACGCGGGCGAAACCCGAGCGGCGCATCTGCTCGGTGAGGGCTGCGAAGGGAAGGTCAGGCATGTTCCGGAAAAGGACTCTGGGTCGCCCTGGCATCCCGAGCCGGAGGCCGCGGGCAGGCGGGCGGCGAATGATGGGATGTCGAAGTTGCGAACGCCCTGAAGCGCGTATCTTAACGGAACTCGAAGTGCTCGTGCTTGAAGTTCTTCTCGGGAATGCCCTGCTCGCGCATGAGGGTCCGAACCTCGGCCAACAGTCCTTTCGGGCCGCAGTGACTCACGACGATGTTCGTCGGCCCCGCCTCGTGCACCCGCGCGGCGAAGCGCTCCAGGAAGGCCTGGCTCCGGGGCCCTTGGGAGATCGGCACGAACTCGGCGCCGCGCCGCTCTGCCAACTCGCGTACCAGGTCCGGGTTGGGAAATTCGCGCCCGGGTGTGAAGCAGTAGAACAACGTGACGCCATTCATCGGAGCGGCGGACTCGTCGGTGAGCCAGGCGAGAAACGGCGTGATCCCGACACCGCCCGCGATCCAGATCTCACGCCGCGCACCGTCGACACGGCGAAAGCGGCCGAATGGTGCATAGACGTCCGCGTACATGCCGACTTGCGCCTCCCGGGCAAGCTTCTGTGTGTAGTCACCCAGCGGACGGATCACGAAGTGCACGGGCGCGTCCGGGCTTGCGCCGCTGGCGATCGTGAACGGATGCGGCTCGCGCAAGCCATCCACCTTGAAGCGCAGGAAAGCGAACTGTCCGGGCTCGAAGCGCACGCCTTTCGCCACGGGCGCGAGCTCCAGGTGCAGGGCGGAGCCGCCGCTCGAGACCGCGGTGACCCGATACTCCGCGTGGCTGGACACGAAGGGGTACAGCAGGAGCTTGTAGGCGGCACCGGCGATCCCCAGCGCGGCGGTCGTCGCCAGCCAGATGCCGGCCGCGCTGCCGAGGGCAATGGGCGATCGAATGCTCAGCCAATGAAGGATCACGATGACGAACAAAGGACCGGAGAGCTTGTGCCACCAGCGCCAGGTCTGATACGGGATGTTGCGGTTCAACGCGAGCAGCACGATGAGCATCAGTGCGACGAAGCTCAACTGGCGGACCAGTCGTGTGGCCGGCCTCGGCAGGGTCACCATCGAGGCGGTGGTCCAGGCGTCGGCATCGGCCTCGAACACCAGATGGAACGAGGCGAACGCCAGCGCCCACACGGCGAGCCACTTGTGTGCCAGGTAGACGCGATCAAGGCCGCCGAACACTGATTCCACCCATTTCCAGCGACTGCCGAGCGCAGCGGCGACGCCCATCATCGCGGCTGCCGAGACCCCGCTCGCCAGGCTCAGGGCCGCCGTGCTGGCCCACGTGTCCGCCGGGATCTGCGCGAAGGTCGCTGCGAAGCTGATCGCGGCGATGCCCGTAACCGTGTGCCAGCTCTCGAGGCGCATGTCATGCCGAGGTGTCGCGGTGCGTTCGGGCTCGTGGGTTTCGGTCATGTCATTCTCCCGGGTCTGCGGGCCGCGGGCGCCCGTCAGGCGTGCCATGCAGACTGTTGCGGCGCGAGGTGTGCGGCGGTGCGCTGGCCGCCGTCCATTGCGCCGCTGGCGCAGATCGTGCGCGTCACTCCAGGGGCTGGCCGAACCGGCGCCAGATGCGCAGGGCCGTGCCGAGAAGGAGCGCCGTGGCCATGCCGAGCAGGGCGAAGGCGCCCCAGCCGGGATCGCTGATGGCGGCGCGCAGGCGATCGACGTAGAACGCCATGAGCACAATGCCCGGGATGATGCCCAGGGCGGTACCCAGCAGAAAATCGCGCAAATCGATGCGCGAGGCGCCGGCGACGGCGTTGACCAGGGAGTAGGAGGCCACCGGCAGCAGGCGCAGGGCCGCAATCGCCCTGACGGTCGCCGCAGGGATCTGGCGTGTCGCGGGGAGTCGCCGCGAAATGTCGTTCAAGCCCATGCCTGCCAGGCGTCGCACCGCGTCGCGCCCGAGCGCCCGGCCGATGCCATACGTGACGGCGGCGCTGAGCAGGGCGCCGACGAACGCATACACGCCACCGGACAACGGACCGAACAGGACGATCGCCGCCACGGCGAACACCACGATGGGCGCCGCCAGGAGCGTCGCCAGGAGGTACAGGGCCAGTGCCGTGGGCGCGGCAAACGCCGCGCCCTCGAAGGTGCTCATCGCCTGCGAGAGGAAGTGCAGGGGCGCCCGGTCGTGCAGCGGCCCCCAGCGAGCGAGTGCGCCCAGTGCACCGAGAAGCAACACGCTGGCGGTGTAGCCTGCGACGCGCCGGGCCATGGAGCGCGTGAGCTCCGGCGGCACGAAGCGTTCGATCAGG
>QGUO01000054.1 GCA_003242495.1 Pseudomonadota bacterium
GGCGACGCACGATCGACAGGCCGAGTCCCGTGCCGCCGAAGTGGCGCGTGGTCGAGGAGTCCGCCTGCACGAACGGCTGGAACAGCTGGTCGAGCTTCTCGGGCGCAATGCCGATACCGGTGTCACGCACCTCGAAATGCGTGAGCACCTTGCCGTCGCGTCGTCCATCGATGCGCACCTCGATCACGACTTCGCCGGTCCGGGTGAACTTCACGGCATTGCCGACCAGGTTCACCAGGCACTGCCGGATGCGCTGCGGATCGCCGATGACACGGTCGGGCACGTCTTTGTGCACGTGCACGATCAGCTCGAGGCCCTTGGCGGCTGCCTGGAAGGCCATCATGCCGCCCACATCCTCGACACTGCCGCGCAGGTCGAGCTCGATGTGCTCGATGTCGAGCTTGCCGGCTTCGATCTTGGAGAAATCGAGCAGGTCGTTGATGACGGCGAGCAGTGAGTCGGCGCTGCCACGGATGGTTTCGGCGAAATCGCGCTGCGTGCGGTCGAGGCGGGTATCGAGCAGCAGCCCGACCATGCCGATGATGCCGTTCATCGGCGTGCGGATCTCGTGACTCACATTGGCGAGGAACTCGCTTTTCGCGCGACTCGCGGCTTCGGCCGCCTGCGTGGCCCGTAACAGCTCTTCGCGCGCCGCGCGCGCCTCGGTCACGTCCTGCAGCGAGCCCGACAGCCGCAGCGGTCGGCCTGTCGCATCGCGCTCGGCCGTGGCGCGCGCGCGATACCACAGATACCGGCCTGTCTTGGTGCGCAGACGGATCTCGACGTCGTAGGGCTGGCCGAGCTCGAAGTGCGCTCGTGTCGCCTGGGCGACGACTGCGGCGTCGTCCGGATGCAGGCACGTGCGCAGGAAGTTCGTGTCGCTCGGAAATTCATCGGGCCGGTAGCCGAGCAGCTCGGCCACTCGTGGCGAGCACCATGCGCCTGCTCCCGTCGCGTCGGCGTCTGCCTCCAGCTCCCACAGGCCGTCCTGGGTCCCATGGATGGCGCGCTCGAGCCGTCGTTGTGCAAGCTGCAGCGCGTCTTCGGCCAGCTTGTGCTCGTGAATGTCCTGCAACGAGCCGGAGACGACGATGGCGACGCCCTGCGCATCGCGCTCCGCAGCGCCGCGCTGGCGGAACCAGCGATACTGGCCGCTCCGGGTCTTCAGACGCTGGTCGATGATGAAGGGCGTACCTTCCTCGAGGTGCTTTTGCAGCGCCATGCATCCATTCATGTAATCGTCGGGATGCACCAGCTGGCGAAACTCTTCACTGTCCCGCGGCAACTCACCATTCTCGTAGCCGAGCAGCGCGTGGTAACTGGACGAGAACCACATGCGCTTGTTCACCAGGTCCGCTTCCCAGTGGCCCTCGGAGCTCGACAGCGAAGCGCGTTCCAGGCGTCGCTCGGCTTCGCGCAGCTGCTGTGCCTGGCGTTGCAAGCGCTCCGCGGCTGTGATTTCCCGGGTGATGTCCCAGCTCACCCCAAGCGCCCGCGCCACGCGCCCGGCCTCGTCGGACAGCAGTCGCGCGTGTACCTGAATATGCCGCAACCTGCCGTCATCGTCGTAGGCCCGATACCGATACGAGATGCGATCGCGCTGGTGCGCAGCAGCATAATGGAGCTGCTCGCAGAACAGGCTGCGGTCCTCCGGATGCAGGCGATCGGCGAGCGTGGTCAGCGAATGGCCGGTCCAGCCGGCGCTTTGCAGCCCCTCGATCGGGTTTTCGATCCATAGCAGCGTGCCGGAGGCGACGTCGATCTCCCAGGAGCTGATGCCGGCAGCCTCGGTGGCGATGTTCAGCCGATCGAGCAGGCGTTGGGCCTCGCTGCGATGCTGCAGTCGCGCAAGTGATGTGACACCATCGGGCGGCGCAGCGGCCATGGCGGGTTGCCGGCGGATCCGCCACACATATACGAATGACGCGCCGGTCACGGCGCTGAGGACGCAGGCCGCCGCGGCGGGGAGTGCACCGAGCTCCGCCCCCGTCGCGAGTGCCAGCAAGGCCGCGCAGCCCGTCGCTGCAGCGGTGCGCCAGCTCCGCGCCGGCCTGCCTTGACATGACCCGGCCATCTTAAACTCGGCTTCTCGCTACATGGATTCACGGCGCCAGGGCGATGTGGGCCGCGCGATGGCGTAAGACAACATTGCAGGCGGAGAACTGCAACGCCGTCTCTCACAATTGCAGCGAACGGACCCTGCGCGTGGCCTGAACTTTGACGTTGAACACATCCCCCGTCCGCGTGGGTACTCGCCGATTCGGGCCTGTTACACTTGCCACCCGTGCCGCGGCGCGGAAGCATGCACCGGCGCGGCTTCCGGGCGGGTGCCGGACGTCGTCCTCGAGCGGGGCATCGGCGGATGCCGGTCTGCGCGGCCGTGATGAGGTTCAGAGGATTCTCCATGCGCCTACTCAAGATCGCAGGTATCGTTGTCGGTGCGTTGGTTGCGCTGGTCGTGATCGCGCTGGTGTACGTCGCGCTGTTCGTGGATCCCAACGACTACCGCGACGACATCGAGCGGCTTGTGCAGCGCGAGACGGGTCGCGAACTCGACCTGGCCGGCGAGCTCAAGCTCTCGGTATTCCCCTGGCTGGCGATCGAGACGGGACCGGCGCGTCTTGGGGACGCGCCGGGCTTCGGTGATGAGCCGTTCGTCTCGATCCAGGAGGCCCGCATGAGCGTGCGGCTCTGGCCGTTGCTGCGCGGCAAGATCGAGGCAGGCACGGTGCGCCTGGTGGGCGCACGCATTCGCCTGATCACCGACGAGCAGGGTCGCAACAACTGGGACGACCTCGGCGCGGGCGGTGAGCCGCAGGCCGCACCCGAGCCGGATCGGCCCGGCCAAATGGAGCTGCCCACGATTGCCGGTCTCGAGATCGTCGATTCCTCGCTGTACATCGAGAATCGACAGGAGAACACCCGGCGGAGCATCCGCAACTTCAATCTGAAGACCGGTGCGCTGCGCTCGGGCCGACCGTTCGATCTGCAGACCGGTTTCGTGTTCGATCAGGGCGACACGCTCTCGCTGCAGGTCGACCTTGCGGCGCGCGTGACGGCCGATCTGGAGCGCAACGTGCATCGGCTCGACGCGCCGCAGATCCAGCTGTTGCTCACCGGCGGTGATTTCCCTGCGGAGGGGATTCCGGTCGAGATCCGCGCGACGACGATCGATGCCGATGTCGGGCAGGAAACGCATCGACTGAGCGGACTCGGGCTGACGACCACCTGGCGGGGCGAGGGCTTCCCGGATGCCGGTGTGCCGGTCTCCCTGAGCGCCGGTGAGCTCAATGCGAATCTCGCGGACCAGACCATGGAGCTGACCGACGTCGCCATGGACGTCGCCGGGGCGCGGCTCAAGGGCGCGTTGAGCGGTACGCAAATCCTCGACGCACCAAGCATCCGCGGTCCGCTGGAGCTCGAGCCGGTGTCGCTGCGGGAGTGGCTGCCGAAGCTGGGTGTGGCCTTGCCCGAGACCCGCGATCCCGAGGTGTTGCAGCGACTGAGTTTCAGTGGCCAGGTGGCGCTCACCGAGCGGTCGGCCGAAGTCGGTGACATCGTGCTGAAGCTGGACGATACCACCGCGCAGGGCTCGGTCGGAGTCGCGGATTTCGAGGACCAGGCCCTGCGCTTCGACCTCCGGGTCGATCGCATCGATGCCGACCGTTATCTGCCGCCGCCCGTGGAAAACGAGGACGGACGGCCGGACGAGGAGGGGCCGGTCGAGATTCCGGTCGATATGCTGCGCGAACTGAACGCGCGCGGCCAGCTCGAGGTCGGCGAAGCGATTTTCGCGGGTCTTACGTTCTCCAAGCTGCGTCTGGGCGTCGATGCCGCAAAGGGCCAAGTACGCTTCAGCCCCATCGAGGCCTCGATGTACGGCGGCACGCATCGCGGCACGATCGGCATCGACGCGAC
The DNA here is from genome assembly GCA_003242495.1 of Pseudomonadota bacterium. Classification (GTDB taxonomy): domain Bacteria; phylum Pseudomonadota; class Gammaproteobacteria; order Steroidobacterales; family Steroidobacteraceae; genus Steroidobacter. The sequence continues at coordinate 3,919 of QGUO01000054.1, forward strand.
GGGCAAGGCGGCGCGCGTGAGCCTCGACAACCAGGTGAGCGGCGTGGATTTTGCGCCGCTGTTCCGCGACCTGTTCGAGACCGATCGGATCTCCGGCAACGGTACGGCGGCCATCAAGCTCGCCGGCACCGGCCGCACCACCGACGATCTCATGAAGACGCTCGACGGCACAGTGAGCTTCAAGGTCGCCGATGGCGCCGTCAATGGTGTGGACCTGTGGTACGAGATCCGCCGCGCGCGTGCCGTGCTGCGACGTCAGGAGGTGCCCGCGCGCAGCGGCACGCCGCGCACTGAGTTCACGGCGCTCGCGGGCAGCGGCGTGATGCAGAACGGGGTGCTCAAGAACGACGACCTTACCGTGGCCACGCAGTATCTGCGAATCGCGGGCACGGGCATGGTGGATCTGCCGAACAGCGAGCTCGATTACCGGCTTACCGCGCAGGTGTTGCGGATCCCCCCCGAAGGGGCGGATGCCGAGCAGATGAAGGAGCTGGTGGACGCCCGGATCCCCGTGACCATCACCGGCTCGCTCACCGATCCGACCGTTCGTCCCGACATCGAAGGTCTAGTCAAGGGCGAGGTCAAGCAGCGGCTGGAGAAGGAGCGCGAGAAGCTCGAAGACAAGGTGAAGGACCGCTTGCGCGACCTGTTCAATCGTTGAGGCGGCGCCGGGCGTGCAGGCGACGCCGTTCCCTGCCGGGGCTGGCCAGGGTGGATGAGCCATGCGTCCGGCGCGGGGCGCGGGACCGAGCGGAAAGGCGTGAACAGGCATACACTGCGCGCAGCCTTCCGAGGTCCCGATGAGCCAGCGACGCATCATGTCGGACGCCGACGGCCCACAGCGCAGGGCGAGCGGGCCGTCGTCCGCCAGGGTGCGCCGGGCGTGGGTGGCGGCGGCCGGTTCGTTCCTTGCGCTGTTCGCTGCGTCGGTCCAGGCGTTCGATATCGAGCGCCTGGCCGCGCGCTACGAGCAGCACCAGTACCGGTTGACGCTGGTCGCGCATCTCGATGCACCGCCCGCGCAGGTCGTCGCAGTGTTGCGCGACTATGCGCATTACCCGTCGCTCGACCCACGTATCCTCGAGGCGGACGTGCTGGAGCGGCCCGAGGAGCATGTGGTCGTGCTGGCGACGAGGCTGCGCGTATGTCTCGGCTGGTTCTGTCGAGAGGTGAGCCGGGTCGAGCGCGTGACGGAGTCGCCGTTGGCGTTCGTGGCGCATACCGATCCTGCGCGCAGTGACCTGCGCTTCGGCATCACGCGCACCACGCTCGAGCCCGAGGGCGCCGGCACGCGCGTCCAGTACAGCACGGCGGTCGCGCCGGGGTTCTGGGTGCCGCCGTTTCCGCGCCGCTGGATGCTGGATGCCATGAGCGACGCAACCGTCGGGCTGTTCCGCAGTGTCGAGCGTCGCGCCGCACGGTCCTTGGAATAGGCGCCGGTTACGCAGCGTGCGCATCAAGCCGTATCATGCGTGCGTGCAGACCTCATCGTTACGACCCGAAGAATTCCTGGCCCCGGCATTGCTCGCGTGGTTCGATCGCGCGGGGCGCAAGCATCTGCCTTGGCAGCACGATCCCACCCCGTACCGCGTGTGGGTTTCGGAGATCATGCTGCAGCAAACGCAGGTCGTGACTGTGATCCCCTATTACGAGCGCTTCATGGCGCGCTTCCCCGATGTCCGGACCCTTGCGGCCGCGTCCCTCGATGAGGTGCTGCATTACTGGACTGGTCTGGGCTATTACGCACGCGCCCGCAACCTGCACCGCGCGGCGCGCATCCTGGTGAGTGATCACCAGGGCGATTTCCCCGGCACGCTGGAGGGGGTACAGGCACTGCCCGGCATCGGGCGCTCCACGGCCGGCGCCATCCTGGCGCTCTCCCGGCAGCAGCGCCATCCCATTCTCGACGGCAATGTGAAGCGCGTTCTGACCCGCTATTTCGGGATTCGCGGCTTCCCCGGCGAGCGCCACGTCGAGCGTGAACTATGGGCGCTGGCGGAGCGGTGCACACCATACGAGCGGGTGGGTGCCTATACGCAGGCCATCATGGATCTGGGCGCGACGGTCTGCGTGCGCTCGCGGCCGTCCTGTGCGACGTGCCCGTTGCGCGAGCCGTGCGTCGCGCGCAGGGACGGGCTGCAATCCGTGCTTCCGGAACCCCGTCCGAAGAAGCGCCGCCCGCACCGCACGGCCTATGCGTTGATCGCGATTCGCGACGATGGGGCGTTCCTGCTCGAGCGCCGGCCGCCCACCGGCATTTGGGGCGGGTTGTGGACGTTCCCGCAATTCGACGATCCTGCGAGCGCCGCGACGTGGTGGCGCGGCGGCGCGGCGTTCGGTGTGCGCATCGCAGAATCGCCGGGTGTCTCGTCGACCCCCGGGGGCGCTGCCGGCGGGGGCGTGCTGCTCGATCCGTACCGCCACGCCTTCACACACTTCGACCTGACGTTGCACCCGCTGGTGGTCACCGCGGTCGCTCATCCGGCCACTGCGGACGAGGAGCGTTACGTGTGGTATCACCCCGCCTCGCCGGCCAGGATCGGGCTGGCCAAGCCCGCCACCGATCTCATCCGGCAGCTCAGCTCTCGGCGTCTTTCAATACTTCCCACGTGCGAGCCTTGAGCGAGGCGCACACGCGTTCCAGCGTATCCAGCCTGACGTTCTTCAGGCCGCGCTCGATGGCCGAGTAGTAGGTACGGTGCATGCCGATGCGCTCGGCGAAATCTTCCTGGCTGATCTCCAGCGCTTCCCGTCGCTTCCGCAGCGCCAGGCCAACGCGTTTCGCAAGGGTGGGCCGTTTCATGCCCGGGACGGTACTTCGTGTACTTCTAGAGGTCTACAGTATTTTTGTGCTGCTGCCCCGGTTCGGCGGCAGGCGTTGTTGCGTCGGCATCGGATCCGCGTCTCCCCACATTCGCGCCGAACGCTCGCACCAAGCACACTGACACGCATCGCCCACATGCGCGGGCAGCCTCCCGGTGTGCGTCGCGGCGCAGGCTTCGGGCATGACTCCCTCGTGTCAGCGCGTCGACCCGGTGTGCAATCCGGCGCGTCCCGAACCGCCACACCGTCGCGTCCGCGCCATTGTTGCCGTTGCACTATGCATGTAGTATAAATGCACTGCATTCCGGAGACGCCTCCTGCCAGGTGAACGCGAGCGTTGTAGATCGGCAACGGAACCAAGGGAGAGCACAGCCATGAACGCCCACGCCACCCGGGGTGGCCGTAGATTCATCGACGCCGTGGCGGATATTGCACATGACCCGAACACGGTGCGGTCTCTGCACGCAGGAGACCTCCTCGTTCTCGAAGCGCTTCTGTGCGTGATCCTGGAGACGGTCACGACGGAATTGAAACGTCGCGACCGGGAGCGGCGCATGGGGGTGCAGGAATCGCCAGCGATCTATGGTGTCCCGGTGGCGGGTTAGTGAGCTCGAGCGAGGCTAGAACAGGGTCGCCACACCCGTCCATCCGCTCACGAGCAGGGCCGCCGTGGTCGTCGCAGTCATGCCGCTCACCCATGGCCACCGCACCCAACGAAATCGCCGCGACAACGGCCGGGACAAAGTGGCATCAGGACGCGCGGGGACGATCTTGAAGTTCGCGTTGCCGATGAGCGCGTCGAGATCGATCCGACACCCGGGATCCAAGTCATCGAGTACCCGATCCCACGTTGCGGCGAGCAGCATCTCGCGTACATGCAGAGAAGAGCGACGCAGCCAGCGCACGAACTCCCTGCGCTCGTCACCCGTAACAGGCTGCTTCAGTCGCTCCACCCAATGCGCAGCATGCTCTGCAACCAGTCTGACTTCGTCGGATGGTTCACACATTGCTTCCCCGTGAGCGTCATCGCTCCCAGGACATCATTCTGATGCGCGCCTTGGCTTGCGTCACGTACTTCTCGACCGTGTGGATGCTCAGCTTGAGCTTTTTGGCGACTTCCTCGTAGGAAAGTCCGTCCCGCTTGTGAGCGATCAACACGGCGGCATGCGTGGGCGGCAGCTTGGCGATGGCGCGTTCCAGCTGCTGCTGAAGATTCAATCGCTCGGCCAGATCGTCCGGCAATGCGTAGGTCGGCTCCTCGGCGCAGCGGTCCACCGCGTCGCTGTCGAAGACCAGGTGGTCGCGATCCGGCTGCGCATCGATGCGAAAATCCGCGACCACGTGCGCCGCAACACCATATAGATACGCGAGCGGCTTGCGAATGCACTTCGATTCATCGTGGCGCAGGAGGCGGAGGTAGACCTCCTGCGCCACGTCATCCACGTCCTGTGCGCGATTGAGCCGTCGCAGGAGGTAACGGTGCAATTCGCGGCGGTAATGCCTGAAAGCCCAGACGCCGAACGTTGTATTTCTTCTATTAACATCCGAGTCATTCGCATCGGCAGACATCGGATTCCCTCTCCCAGACACAACCGCTGCACTGTTCTGTCCGCATCACCACCGAATAGTCGGTAGTGTGCGCCGCCGATGGTCTTGGGATCTGCGCGCTGCGCCACACGCGCCTGATGCAGAGCAGACCGGCATCAGGGCGCCCGGCGCCGCCTGCCGGGGCAATCGCTTTCGAGCCATGCACATCGCACGAATGCGCTCGAGACAAGCAGGGAGTGACCGCATCGCCAGGGCCTCGTCGTTGCGCTGGATCACCTCATCCAATGCTGCAGCGTTCTGCAGGCGTGACCCATGGTGCCCTGGCAGGACGCTGCGCGCATTGGCATATCTCAAAGAAGTCGAAGTATTCAGAACAAAGTTCGCTCATGAGCCATTCCGCGCGATTCCGCTTCCGTGGGCCGCGTCCCGGAAACCGGCGCTGGACGCGTCGGCTGCGTTGAAAGAGAAAGGCCTGTGTGGCCAACGCACACCGTGCACCTGCGCCGACGCCCCCGGGTTGGACGCGGAGCCCGCGGCGGATGATGTGCGGCGCTTGCGGCCGCTGCCGTCCGTCGGGGCTGCATGAGGTTCTCGTCCCCGGCTCCCGGCAGGGCGTGTCGCTTTGCGCGAGGTGTTCGCGTATGACCAGAGCCTCAACGCGTCTCGAGCGCATTCCTCGAGCGCATTGGCAACGCCGCATGGACGTGAGTGCATGAGCGTCGACCGCATAGGCGCTCTCCCGTGCCTGGCGTGATGCATGGCTCGAGCATTACATCAATGAATGTATCATGAAAGATATACAGTATTAAAGTACTTCATCCTGTTTCATCGTCCCGTGGATGCCGCCAGGCGGTCTTCGCCCTCGCTCGATCCCGGAGCGGCGGAACATGGCGACGCCACGTTGCCGGCAAGGCGTGGCGGACCGCGGAGCAGGGGCCGCTCACGACGGCGAACGGCCAACGGCCGGGCAGGGTGAGCCGACCCGATCGTGTCGGGTGGTACGGAACCATCGGCGTGCGTCGTGAACCTGCGACAGTGGTCGCCCGTTGCCGGAATGCGGCGCTCACGAATCGCCGGACACGGCCTGCGCGCGCAATACCCGGGCACGGAACTACCGACAAAATCGCGCGACAGGGGCCAAAGTCGGTAGAGGAGCGAGGTCGAGGTGCAGCGTTGCCCCGCCGGCCACAGACAGCGCTCCGCGGGCCTCCCTACCCTTCGACGGTCGAGGGCATCGTGGAAGCCAACCGTTCTGTGCTGCGCGGCCGATGGCCGCAGAGGGAAAAGTGCATGGCAAACACGCTGCGCAAGGAAGACCTGCTGGAGGCGCAGCAGGCGGCCGACTGGCTATACCGGATGCGACAGGATCCGGACCTGCAAACGCGCGCGGAATTCGTCCGCTGGCTGCGTGCGTCGCCGAGCCACGTGCACGCCATGCTGATCGCCGACCTCGTGGATCACGAGCTCTGTTACATCGATCCTCAGCGGAAGATCGATCTGGGGATGCTGATGGCGGCGGCACAGAGCAATGTCGTGCGCGTGGAAATCGAGGATGACGCTGCGGAGTGAGCGGCCAGGGGAGGGGCTTTCCGAGCAAACCCGCGGTGGTTGGGGACGGTCCGGCTGGGGGGCCAGCACCGGACGCTCAATCAGCGGGGCTGCGCTGCCGGCGGGTGCGCCGTACAACGCCCCGGGGTGGCCGCAGCGTCTGCGGCGCATCGCAGGGGCTTCGTTGTCTACGGGGAGGGCCTCGCGTTGGTGAACGGCAGCAGCAACAGCTCGCGGTGAATCGCCTCGAGCGCAGAAATGCGCCGTTCGTGATACTTGCGCACCATTTCGACCAGCGCGCTGCGCTCATCCTCGTCGATCAACCGGCCGAGCGTCTGCAGCTCTTCCTGCAGTCCGTCCAGGGCGAATGATTCGGCGACACGTGCGTGATGAAGACGATCATTGAGATTGCAGATGATCGCAGCGATTTCCTCGTTGCCGTACTCGTTGGCGAGGCGCAGGAACAGCATCGCGGTGACGTGCGCGATGTCCGTTTCCTTCATGCCGGTTGATGGGGCAACGGAGGCCGTGCCCGGTTGGTCCTGGTTGCGGATGACGCCGCCGCGACGTGCCTCTTCGAGCGCTGCATGCAGCAACGTATGATTCAGGAAGTACATGGCGTGCAGCTCGGCGGCCGACAGGGTTTTGGCCACGAAGCCCTTCTTGGGCACATACACGACCAGCTTCTCGGTCGCCAAACGGATCAAGGCCTCGCGCACGGGCGTGCCGCTGGTACCCAGCTCCTGCGCCAGCGCGTTGATGCGCAGCAACTGCCTGGGTGCCGGCGCCTGCGCAAGCAGGTACGCCTTGAGACGCCAATATGTCGAGTCCGGCGACCTCACCCTTCCTGCTTCCTGTCCTGCCGCGGTCGTGGACCGCTTCGTCCATAAGTCATCGGTCATCCTGTGAGCATCAGCGCCTCGGGGTTGAAGCATGCCCGTACCGAACGCACAGGCAAGAACCCGGACCGGACGGCTCAGGCGCAGGCCCGGTGCACAAGCCGGGGCCGAGCGGACGGTGCGCTCGCAGGGACGTGCTCGGTAAGACATCACTAGATTCCCCGGTGCAGGATTGTGCAGCAAAGCGCCAACGAGCGCACGAGGTGCGAACGGTTCCGTCGCCCCGGAACGCCTGCTCGTGGCGCGCATCCGCTCCCGGGCGCCTCGGCCCGGTTTCCGCCCGACCCTCGTATCAGCCGGCCAATCCCGCCGCGTCGCCTTCGTTGAGCCGGCTGGCGATGCGGTAGGGGCCGGGTCGGCCGAGGGGGGTCAGGAAATGGAAGGCCTCGAGCTTGAACAGCTCCGGCCGGCTGGCCCGGTAGCGTCTGATGGCGACCGAGAGGGTCGAGGGATCCCGTCGCAGGTAGCGGGCAACCTCACTCAGCGACGCAACTCCCCGTTCGGTGGCATTCCAGGCGATCAGCGCTCTGGCGAGCGCGAGGTCACGGCGCCGCGAGCCCGACAGGAGGTACTGCCGGTCCACATCCAGGCTGCGGGTGACGCCTGCGACGATCTGGTGAAGCGACACGCGGCAGCAGGGCGGGCGCACCGGCCGCGGAAGTTGCGCCACGAAGTCCGGCGTGCCCAGGATGCCGGGGGTCTCGCGGTGGCCGCGCTGGAACAGCTCGGCGGCATAGGGTGCCGGCCGGACGGCCATGAGTGCCCGGTACGCGTGGCCGGATCTCCCGAGCAGGCGCCACACCTCGCGGGTATGCAGCCATGGCACGTCGGCTGCGCCTGAGTACGCGCGATGACTCGAGTAGCAATGATCGTCCGGGCTGTTCGCGAGTCCCTCCAGCACCGGAAGATGGTGCAGGTATTGCACCAATGGCAGCAGGTAGTGCGCCGGCTCGATGAGCACCGCCTGGTATCGCTGCCGAAAAAAGTGGCCGGACTCGCCCATGCGTTGCTGGGCGTCACGCGCATAGCGGCTCGTCAATCCCTGCATGAAGCGTCCGAGGGTCACATCCTCGATACGCAACGCCAAGTGCAGCGCGTCGGGGGTCCAGCAATACGCATGCAGCCGCACGCCGGTTCGGTTCAACACGCCTTGAAGGAGACGCTCGAAAAGCTCGTAGTCTTCGGGCCGGGCGAAAACGGGTGTCTGCCTCCCTCCCCGCTGGATGACATAATACGTGCCTTCGGGGACGTGAATCCTTTGGCGACGTGGCATGGCGGTGATCTCCTTGTCAATGCTCCTCCCGTATCGCCGGACTATAAGTGCTCGTTCCAATGCATTCAGCAATATATTCTGTCGGTAGGAATAAGCCGATTCGGTGCCTGCCGACATGGCGACGCCTGCGCTGCCGGCCTCGCATGGCTGCCAGGGCGGGCGCGTGGTATCGCGCAAAGACCGTTACCGCCAGGCCGGAACTGCTCGGGTTCACGTATCAACCAATGCGCAGTGCGCGATGATCGAGCGCTGCGCTGCGATGGCGCGCTCGATGCGAACGAGAATCCGGTGCGCGTCGGCATCGAAGTGCTCACGGACGTCCTGCGCAGCGCCCGAGCGAGCATGTGCCGCGGGCACCGGCGCCGACACAGCAGCTCCACGGCTTGCGTCGCCGACGGCGCCTCGTCACGACGAACGCGATCAGGGGTGGAACGAGTCGCGCGGCGACGCGTCCTCCGCGCATTTGCCGTGCGCCGGGCGGACGGCACGCCGCGCCCGACCTCCCGCCGGCGTTCGCAGGGGGGGCGGCGGTCCATCCCGTGGACCCC
>QGUO01000477.1 GCA_003242495.1 Pseudomonadota bacterium
GCCCAGCACCATGAATGCCTGCACCAGGTTGTAGGTAAAAGAATCGTAGTTGTCGATTAGAAGAAGTCGAGGGGCGTTCATAGGCCCTCCTCCGCCAGCGCCAGCGCTTGGCGCACGATTGCGCTCTTGGCCAGCACCTCCTGATACTCGGCGGCCGGCACGCTGTCGGCGACCACGCCGGCGCCGGCCTGGAAGCTGTAGGTGTCGCCGCGAAACACCATGGTGCGAATGGTGATCGCCTGGTCCATGGAAATGGCGCGGCCGGGCTCCTGCCCGCCGCCGTGTCCGAAATACCCGACCGTGCCGCCGTAAAAGCCGCGCCGCACCGGCTCGAGCTCGTCGATGATCTGCATGGCGCGCACCTTCGGTGCGCCGACCAGTGTGCCCGCCGGGAACGCGGCAGCGAACAGGTCGAAAGCGTCCTTGCCGGGCGCGAGCTCGCCGTTCACGCCGCTGACGATATGCATGACGTGACTGTAGCGCTCGATGGAGCGATAGGGGTCGACGCGGACCGAGCCGGCGCGCGCCACCCGGCCGAGGTCGTTGCGCGCCAGGTCGACGAGCATGACGTGCTCGGCGTTCTCTTTCGGGTCTGCAAGCAGCTCGCGTTCGAGCGCGACATCCTGAGCGGTGTCGAGTCCGCGCGGACGCGTGCCGGCGATGGGTCGCATCTGCGCCCGGCCGTCCGAGAGGCGCACCAGCGCCTCGGGAGAGGAACCGACGACGACACAATCTCCCAGGTCGCAGTAGTACATGTAAGGAGACGGATTCAGCAAGCGCAGCGCCCGGTAGGTCTCGAACGGCTCCAGTTCGCACCGGCCCGCGAAGCGCACCGAAAGCACCAACTGGTACACGTCGCCCGCGGCGATGTACTCCTTGACCCGATTCACGCCGGCGATGTACTGCGCTTCGGTGAGGCTGCCTTGCGGCGGCGAGTAGCGCACGCGCCGCTCCGTGGGCGGGATGCCGCCGCGCAGTGCCTGGATCACGTCCTTGCGCAGGGCGGCGCGCTCCGCCTCGGGCCCGGCGTGCAGCAGTGCCACGCCGCGGGTGAGGTGGTCGAAAACCAGCAGCGAACGCGGTGCCAGGTAGTGTGCTTCGGGAAGGGGCTCGGCAGGCTGTACACGCGGCGGCAAATGCTCGAAGCGGCGCACCAGGTCGTAGCCGGCGACACCCACCAGGCCACCGAGCAACGGCACCCCGGGAATGCGCGGCTCGGGCTGCGGCGCCTCGGCGAGAGCGGCCCGTAACGCGTCGAGCAGCGCCTGCTGGCTCGTCGGCGCGGGGCGGCTGCGACCGCCGACCGTCAGGCCGCGCTCGTCCAGCCTGACTTCCAGGCAGTCGCCGAACCCGATGAAGGAGTAGCGCGCCAGACGCTCACCCCCTTCGACGCTCTCGAGCAGGAAACGCGGTCGGAAAGGCTTGAGCTTCAGGTAGGCCGACACCGGCGTGTCCAGGTCGGCGGCGATGTCGAATGGCGGTTTCAAACAATGCTCCTCTCGATTCGGCCCTCTGCGGCCCGGGGGAGCGGCGTGAAAAAAACCCATCCCCGGGACGACGCTCGGAGATGGGTTTTCGGATTCGGCAGATCGGTCTCTACACGTTCGACTTAGCGGCGTTCGACTCTAGCGGCCCGACAACGATCCAGCGCCCCTCTCCATTACGAGAGGCGCCACCACCAGCGGTGCGACGATGCGTGTCCGAGCGTAGTCATCGGGAGGAGTATTACCGGCGGTCCAGGGCGAGTCAAGCCATGGCCTTGCCGTACGACCCGGCGAAATCCGGCGCCCGCACACCGCTGCCGCCGCGGCTTCATGTCCTTGATCCATGCCGCGGACTCGAGTTGCCCTGCAGGGCCTCGGGGCACCCTGAAAACGCTACCGTGACCGCATGCGGTGACACATGGGGCCAGATCGTCCAGCCGGACGCTCGGCGTTGCTCAGTCGGCAATGCGCGTCCCCAGCACCGCGAGGAACTGTGCAAGCCAGGCGGGATGCGCCGGCCAGGCGGGCGCGGTGACCAGCGTGCCGTCCGTGATCGCCTCATCGATCCCGATTTGCGCATAGCTCGCGCCGGCCAACTCGACTTCCGCCGCGCAGGCCGGGTAGGCCGAGACGCGCTTGCCACGGATCACGCCGGCTGCCGCGAGCAACTGCGCACCATGGCAGATCGCGGCGATGGGCTTGTTCTCGTGCGCGAAGTGCTGCACGACCTCGATCACCTTGGGGTTCATGCGCAGGTACTCGGGGGCCCGTCCGCCGGGAATGACCAACGCGTCGTAGTCCGCGGGCTGCGTCTCGGCGAAAGTGGCGTTCAGGGTGAAACGATGCCCCGGCTTCTCCGAGTACGTCTGCTGTCCCTCGAAATCATGGATCGCCGTCATGACATACTCGCCGGCCTTCTTGTCCGGGCAAACCGCGTGCACGACATGCCCCACCATCGTGAGCGCCTGGAACGGCACCATCGTCTCGTAATCCTCGACGTAGTCGCCGACCAGCATCAGGATCTTCTTCGCCATGGATTGATCTCCCAGCGGCATGGCACCGCGCCCCGTGCGCGGCGCTCGGCCCCCATTATCGAGCCGCAGCGCCCGACCGAGCCAGTCGTGGAGATACGATGTGCGCGGCGCGGCGCCATTGGGCAATGCCGCTCTTCCGCCGAAATGCGTTCTTCCATGGGTTAGGATCCGTCTCCCGACGCCCGGAAAGGGTTTTTCGACGAGGGTTCACCATCGATGATTGCCAGCAGCGGCTATCGCGCGCCATTGGCGCACATCGAGCTCACGCTGCGAGCCGTGCGGACACTGGCCGGCGCCTCACCGGGGGCGAGCGCGCCGCCCGACCTCGAAGAGAGCGCCGACGTGCTCGAGCATGCGGCCAGGTTCGCCGAAGACGTGCTGGCGCCGCTCGATGCGCCCGGCGATCGTGAAGGCACGCGGCTGGTCGACGGCAACGTGGTGTGTCCGCCGGGCTGGGCCCAGGCGTACCGCCGCTTCTGCGAGGACGGCTGGCACCAGGTGTTTCACGAAGCCGAGC
>QGUO01000055.1 GCA_003242495.1 Pseudomonadota bacterium
GAAGAAATCGCCGCCGAGGGCGCCGGTCAGCGTCATGCCGGCGCCATGCTGTGCATTCACGGCCTCGCTGAGCGCGACACCGATGCGTCCCAGGGCATTGCGCGCCGGATCGAGCATCTGGCTGCGAAACTCGAGCAGGCCGCCGAGCGCCCCGCCGCTCACGCTGGTGGTGACGTCCACACTGCCGCTGGCGGTCTGGAACGACAGTCCCTTGCGCCCGGGGTCGTAGGGATCGGCCGTGGCCACCAGGCGTGCGCTCGTATGGCCGACGACCAGTGGCTGACCGTTGCCGATGAAGACGTTCACGGAGTGATCGCCCTGGGGCACGACATTCACGTTCACATGCGTGGCGAGCTGGTCGATCAGGCGATCGCGCTGGTCGAGCAGGTCGTTCGGCGGCTGCCCGGTGCGCGCATAACCATTGGCGATCTGCTGGTTGAGGTCGGCGATGCCGCGTGCCAGCTGGGTAATGGTGTTGGCCTCGCTTTCGATTTGCGCGTTGACCTGGGCATCGAGGTTGCGCAGGCTGGCGTCGTAGCTTTGCAGGCGTTGCACCAGCGTCTGCGCCTCGCTGAGCAGCGTCTGCCGCGCGGGCGTCGACGTGGGCGAATCGGCCACGGCCTGGATGGCATTGACGAAGCTCTGCAGGGAAGCCGTCAGACCCGTGCTCGTGTCGCTCAGCAGATTGTTGATGCGATTCGCCTGGGTGGCGTAGGTGTTGAGCTGGTGGTAGGCGCTCGACGCCGAGCGCGATTGCCCGGACAGGAAATCGTCATAGGCACGCTTGATGGTGCTGACGTACGTGCCGTTGCCCACCCAGCCGGTGTTCGAGCCCTGTCCCGGCCGGGTCATGAGCTCGGTGATTTGCCGGCTGTAGCCCGGCGTGTGTGCGTTGCTGATGTTGTGGCTGGTCACGTCCAGCGCGCGCTGGAACGCGAGGAGCCCCGAGATACTGGTGGAAAGCAGATCAGCCATGCGAGGACCTCGAGGTGATGGCGCGCAGCTGCTCCGTCAGCGCAACGAGCTTGCTGGCGTACTGGGGATCGGTGGCGTAACCGCCGCGCTGCAGCGCCGCTGCGAACGCTGCCACGTCTTCGCCCGCGCCGACTGCGTCCGCGTAGCGCGGGTTATTGCGAATCAGGCCGGCGTAGTCCCGGAAACTGTCGGCCACCGACGCGTAGGCGCGAAAGCGCTCGACTTTGCGGACCGCCACGCCGTCCTCGAACTCCAGGGTGGGCACGCCGACCGATGCCCCCGACCAGCTGCGCCCGGCCTTGATGCCGAACAGGTTATAGCTGCACTCGCCGTTCGGACCGCAGGGCACGGACCTGCCCCAGCCGGTCTCGAGCGCCGCCTGGGCAAGCAATGCGTGCGGATCCACGCCGATCTCGCGTGCCGCGGCCTGCGCGTGCGGCATGAAGCGGGCGACGAAGTCCTCCCGCGACGTGGCGAGCCTGTGCGGGGCCGTAGCGGCGCCCCCCGACGTCACCGCCGCAGGCTGCACCGGGGCGCGCGCTTGCGCTGCGCCGGTGTCGACCATGCGCCCGCGACTGAGCTGCTGCACCAGCATGTCGGCCAGCCCCAGGCCTTGCCCCTGCGCCAGGTGCATGGCGATCTGGTTGTCGAACATGCCCTGGTAGAAGTCCGCCTGGTCGCTGCCGAACAGCGCATCGCCACCGAGGCCGCGATTGGCTTCGCGCATGCTCTTGAGCAGCATCTGCATGAACAGGCTTTCGAACTGCTGCGCGACCTGTCGCAAGGTCGCCGGATCCTGTGCGCGCGTATCGTCGCGCGCCGCGGAGCGTAGCGCGGCCAGTCCGTGGAAGTCGGCGTAGAACGACGGCTCGGCAATCGGCGCAGTCATGACGGACCCGTCAGATGACGATCAGCTCGGCGCGCAGCGCGCCGGCCTCTTTCAAGGCTTCCAGGATGGCCACGAGATCACCCGGCGCCGCGCCGACCTGGTTGACGGCACGCACGATGTCGTCGAGGTTCACGCCCGCGTCGAACACGAACATGCGCGCCTCGGGCTGCTCCACGACGATATCCGAGCGCGGCACGGCCACCGTCTCCCCGGCCGAGAGGGGGTTCGGCTGGCTCACGTCCACGCGCTCGGTGATGGTCACCGAGATCGAGCCATGCGCCACCGCCGCAGGCCGCACGCGCACCGCCGAGCCGATCACCACTGTGCCGGTGCGGGCATTGACGATGACACGGGCCGGCGCGTCGCCCGGCTCGATCTCGATGGACTCCAGGGTCGACAGATAGGCAATGCGCTGGCTGGGGTCGACGGGCGCGGCGACGCGCACCGACACGGCATCGATGGCGTGGGCGGTTCCCGGCCCGAGCAGGGCATTGATGCCGTCCGTCAGACGCGCCGCGGTGGTGAAATCCGGCGTGTGCAGGTTGAGCACGACATAGGGCTCGCTGCTGAAGTTGTTCGCCACGGTGCGCTCCACGGTCGCGCCGTTCGGCACCCGGCCCGAGCTTGGCGTATTGACGGCGATGCGCGAGCCGTCGCGCCCCGCGGCGCCGAACCCGCTCACCACCAGGCTTCCCTGGGCGATCGCGTAGACCTGACCGTCGACGCCGCGCAGCGGCGTCATGAGCAGGCTGCCGCCGCGCAGGCTGGTGGCATTGCCGATGGAGTTCACCGTCACATCGATGGTCTGACCCGGCTTGGCGAACGCCGGCAGGTCGGCATGCACGGTCACGGCGGCGACGTTCCTCAGCTGGGGATTGACGTTCGGCGGAATGGTCACGCCGAACTGCGCGAGCATGTTGCGGATGCTCTGGATGGTGAATGGCGCCTGGGTGGTTTGGTCACCGGTGCCGTCCAGGCCGACCACCAGGCCGTAGCCCACCAGCTGGTTGCCACGCACGCCGGCCACCGAGGCGAGGTCCTTGACGCGCTCGGCCTGTGCCGCGGCGGCACTCAGCACGCCGGCCAAGGCCAGCACGCAGGCAGCGAACGTTGCTCGTGTGTCACGCATCCTCAAACCTCTTTGCCGACGTGCGGCGCTCAAGCCGCACCAAACGTGCCCCTCATGCATCACGGATCAGAACAGCACCGAATTGAAAAACCGCGCCAGGATGCCCGGACGGCTGGCGTCGGCCAGCGCGCCCTTGCCGCCGTACGCAATCATTGCGTCGGCCACCTTGAGCGACGAGATGCTGTTGTCCGGGGCGATGTCGATGGGTCGCACGATGCCCTGGATGCGCACGTACTCGCGCCCATGATTGATGGTGATCCACTTCTGGCCGCGTACCAGCAGGTTGCCGTTCGGCAGCCGCTGCGCCACCGTCACGGTGATGCTGCCTTCGAGACGATTGCTCAGACTGCTGTCGCCCTGACCATCGAACTCGGTCTGGTTCTCGGCGCTCATCTCCAGCACCTCGGTGCCGTGCACCGTGACCGGTCGACCGGCAATGATGGGTCCCGGCAGGCTGGCCGACGTCGAACGGCGCGTGCTGGTGCTCGAACGCTTCGAGGCATTGGTGCGCTCATCCAGACGGATGGTCAGCGTGTCGCCGACCCGCCGCGCCACCGCGTTCTCGAACAGCGCGATGTCGTGGCCGGGCTGGAAAATGGCGCCGTTGCCCGCCGCGGCGGGCGGTGGCGGCTCCGGCCAGGTCGCGGAGTAGTCCGGCTCGGGCGGCGGCGTCACGCAGGCGGTGAGCAGCAGCGCGCTGGCACATCCGAGCAGGCTTGGCGCGACGCGCGCGCGGCGTCGTCCGGTCGCGAGATACGCCGGGCCGCTGACCGTGGGATCGTCCGCACGGCGCGCCCCGGCCTGGCCGGTCGGGGCAACGCCATGGCGGCGCCTGGCCGACGGTCCTGTGGTTCTCATGCGCGCGCCCTCAGAGCTGGTTGGTCACGTACTCGAGCATCCGATCGGTGGTGGAGATGGCCTTGGAGTTCATCTCGTAGGCGCGCTGGGTCTCGATCATGTTCACCAGCTCCTCCACCACGTTGACATTCGAGCTCTCGAGCGCGCCTTGCTGGAGCAGGCCGAGGCCGTTGATTCCCGGGGTCCCCACCTGGGGCGGACCGCTCGCGGCAGACTCCAGCAGGAGATTCTCGCCACGCGGCTGCAGGCCCGCCGGGTTGACGAAATCCACGATCTGCAGCGTGCCGACCTGTGTGACGTCGGCCTGCCCGGCGAGCTGCACGGTGACGACCCCGTCAGCGCCGATGGTGATGCTTTGTGCATTGTCGGGAATGGTGAGGCCGGGCTGCACGGGGTAGCCGCTCGAGGTCACCAGCTCGCCCTGGGCACTGATCATGAAGGCGCCGTCCCGGGTGTAGGCCATGGTGCCGTCGGGCATCAGGATCTGAAAGAACCCGCGCCCGTTCACGGCCACATCCAGCGCATTGCCGGTCTGCGTGAGATTGCCCTGGGTGTACATCTTCTCGGTCGCCACCACGCGCACCCCGGTGCCCACGTGCACGCCGGACGGCAGCTGTGTGTCCTGCGAGGTGGCAGCGCCGACCTGGCGGTAGGTCTGGTACAGCAGGTCCTCGAAGATCGCCCTGCCCTTCTTGAAGCCGGTCGTGTTGACGTTGGCGAGATTGTTGGACGTCACCGTCATGCGCGTCTGCTGCGCATCGAGTCCGGTCTTGGCGGCCCAAAGTGCGGGATTCATGTCATGACCTCGTTTTCAGGATGCGCGCGACAAACCGTCGACAGGGCGCTGCGCACAGAGGAGTTATCAGGCTTCGACCGCGGCATGCGCTCACATCCTCAAGAGCTGCGCGGACGCCGTTGCGGTGTCGTCGGCCGTCTTCATCGCCTTGACCTGCAGATCGAACTGACGCGCCAGCTCGATCATGTTCACCAGGGCGTCGGCCACATTGACGTTGCTCGACTCGAGCGCGCCGCCCACCAGGGTCACCGCCGCGTCCGCCGGCGCGTCGACGCCATCGCGCGTGCGGAACAGCCCGTCCGGGCCGCGCTCGAGCGTCTCGGGAGGCGGATTCACCAGCTTGATGCGCCCGATGTTCGCCGTGGTCTCGGGACCCTGCCCGAGCGGCACGATGGACACCGTGCCGTCGGCACCGATCACCAGCGAGGCATGCGGCGGAATCGCGATCGGGCCGCCGTCGCCCAGCACCGGATGGCCGGCGCCCGTCATCAGGATGCCGGCCGGGTCGACCCGCAGATCGCCCGCTCGCGTATACGCCTCGCGGCCATCCCTCCCCTGCACCGCGATCCACCCCTCGCCGTTGATGGCCACATCGAGGTCGCGCCCGGTCGCCTGCAAGGCGCCTTGGGTACGATCCCAGCCGACCGTGGCATTGGTGGCGTAGGCACGCGAGGCATAGCCGGAGCCGGCCACGGCGCGGCTCTGGAATGCCGTCAGATCGGCACGAAAGCCGCTGGTGCCCGCATTGGCCAGGTTGTGGTTGTTCACGCCCTGGGCGCGCAGGGTCTCCTTCGCGCCGGTCATGGCGATGTAGAGGAAGCGGTCCATCGGTCGTTACCGGATGTTGATGATGGTCTGGGTCACCTGGTCGGCCGTCTGGATCATCTGCGCGTTCGCCTGGAAGTTGCGCTGCGCGGTGATCATGTTCACCAGCTGTGCCGTGATGTCGACGTTGGAGGCTTCGAGCGCGCCGGACTGGATCAGGCCGAAGCCCGAATTGCCGGCCTGGCCCAGCAGCGGCTGACCCGAGGGAAAGGTCTCCGCCCAGGCCGTGTTGCCCAGCTGCTGCAGCCCTTGCGGATTCGGGAAGTTCGCGACCGCCACCTGGCCGAGCTGCGTCGAGCGGCCATTGGTGAAGCGCGCCTGCACCACGCCGGTCGCATCCACGTCGATACCGATCAGACGGCCGGTCGTGTAGCCGTCCGGCCTGACCGACGTGACGCCGAAGGCATCGCCGTACTGCGTGGACCTGGAGACGTCGAACGACAGCGTGATGGGCTCCGCGCCGGTCTCCAGCCCGAGGCCTGCGTCATACGTCGGGAAGTCGATCATGCCGTCCGGCGGATCGATCAGCATGCCGGTATCGGAGTACGAGAGGTTCTGGCTGCCCACCGGGTTGCCGTCGATGTGCATGTGCATCGTCCACTCGTTGGTGGCCGTCTTCACGAAATAGACGCTCGAGGTGTGCGCCGCGCCGAGCGAGTCGTAGACCGTCATGGAGGTCGCGTAGTTGTAGCTACTGGGATCGGCCGCATCGAATGGCGTGGTGACCGGCGTCTGAGCGGTCAGCGGCAGATTGAACACGAGCTCCACCTGCCTGGTGGCCTGGGGCGGGCTTTCGCTGGCCACCAGGCGCAGGTCGGACAGCGTGCTGGTGTTGAAGTTGCCGTGGGTCGTCGGCGGATAGACCTGCAGGCGCTGCTGCTGGCTGTTGACCACGTAACCCTCGCGGTCGACCTGGAAGGCGCCGGCACGTGAGTAGACCCGTGCACCGCCGTCGTTGAGCACGAAGAATCCCTGGCCGCTCAAGGCGAGATCCAGGCTGTTGTCCGTGAAGTTGAGGTTGCCCTGCGTGAACTGCTGTGCGACCGCGGCCACTTTCACGCCGTTGCCGAACTGCAGCGAGCTCACGCCCACCGGAGAGACGGCGAAGATCTCGGCGAACTCCGCGCGTGACTGCTTGAAGCCCGTGGTCGCCGAGTTGGCAATGTTGTTGGCGGTGACGTTGAGGTCGGTCTGGGCGGCGTTCAGGCCGCTGAGCGCGATGCCGAAGGACATGAGATGCTCCGATGATGACTGGGACCGAAAAGCCTGCTCTGGTTCAGAGAACCCGGCGCACGTCTGCCAGCGAGAAGGCGCCGATCTTTGTGTTCAGGGTGAGATGCGCGCCGTGCGCGTCGATGGAAACGCTGTCGACGCGCGTGGCGAGCAAGGACTCCAGCGAGTACTCGCGGCCGCCGATGTTCGCCAAGACCTCGATCTCGTAGCGGCCCGACGCCACCGCCGCACCCGTGCCGTCACGCCCATCCCACTCCAGGGCGTACAGCCCCGGCTCGGGCGCGGCGCTCATGGTGCGCACGACCTGTCCGCTGGCGTCGCGCACCACGATGGTGACGCTCGAGGCACCCTCCGGCACCTCGACCTCGCCGCGCACCGTCTCGCCCGAGGCAATCTCGATCACGTTCGACGAGCACAGCACCTCGCGGCCGACCAGCGAGGTGCCGCTCAATACCTGTGTGGAACGCAGTGACGCGGCCAGCGACTCGATCGAGCCTTGCATGCTCTGGATGCCGGACACCGAGCCGAATTGCGCGAGCTGCGACACGAACTCGGTGGCATCGAGCGGCTTCATCGGATCCTGATTCTGCAACTGCACCGTCATGAGATGCAGGAACTCGTTGATGCCGAGCTGATCGGCGCGCTTGGCGGCGCGCGCGGCGGCGCCGGCTTGTGCGGCGTAATCGGCAACGGGATCGATCGTGGACATGGGTGCCTCGCGAAGCGTTACTGACCGAGCCTGAGAGTCGCCAACATCATTTCCTTGGCGGTGTTCATGACTTCCACGTTGTTCTGGTACGAGCGCGCCGCGGAGATCATGTCCACCATCTCTTCGATGACGTTCACGTTGGGCGCGTACACATAGCCGTTCTCGTCGGCGAGTGGATGGCCGGGCTCGTAGCGCGCCGCCGGCGGCGCCTGGTTCTCCACGATGCCGCGCACGGCCACGCCGGCACTCGCGGCGTTGCTGCCGAGACCGGTGCGGATCGCTTCGAACAGCGGATGACGCGCCCGGTAGACCTGATTCGGATCGCCGCTCACGCTGTCGGCATTGGCCAGATTGCTGGCCGTGGTGTTGAGCCGCACGGATTGTGCGCTCATGCCCGTTGCGGCGACATCGAAAACATTGAAAGAGGACATGACAGTGCTCCGCCTGTTACTGACCGGTGATGGCCGTCATCAAGCCGCGAAACTTCGCGCTCAAGAACGACAGCGTCGCCTGGTAGCGCACGGAGTTCTCTGCGAAGGCCGCTTGCTCGAGCTGCGCATCGACGGTGTTGCCGTCCACCGAGGGCGCCAGCGGCGTGCGATACTTGAGCTCGAACGGCACCGCACCGGGCGCATCGGCACCGCCGACATGCGCCCGGTGAGTCGTCGCGAGCCGCACGGACCGCGTGGCATCGCCTGCGGCGGCCAATGCGCTCCTGAAGTCGATGTCGCGCGCGCGATAGCCCGGCGTATCCGCATTGGCGAGGTTCGCTGCGAGCACCTCCGTGCGTTTCGAGCGCACCGCGAGCGCCTGCGCATGTACGCCGAGGTGTGCATCGAGATCGATCGTCATGGCCGCTCCCGTCAGAAAAACGTCTCGCGAAACAGGTAGCAAGCCGCGTGCCATTGCATGGAGTCACCCCGCGGCGCGGCCTGTGCCGGCGGCACTGCGCCGTGGTTCATGAAAATCCTGCGACCTGCGTCACCCGCAGGCGGCAATCTTTGCCGCCCGGCATTGCCGCCCGGCATGCAGGCGCGACCAGGTGCGAGTGCCCTGTCGTGCCTGCGATGTCTCGGTCCTCGGGAGGAATGACGTTCTTACTAGTAAGCGAGAGAAGATGGCCAGGACCTACTTACTAGTAAGCGCCGAGGAGATGGACTGAACCAACTTACTAGTAAGTACTGAGGAGATGGCCTGAACCAACTTACTAGTAAGCACTGAGGCGATGGCCTGAACCAACTTACTAGTAAGCACTGAGGCGATGGCCTTGGCCCTTCTTACTAGTCAGTGCTCGCGCGATCGGCGCACCGCGCTGGCACCGCTCTTGCTTGTTCATGAGCGTGTCAAGGTATCGGCATGGGTCGACTCGTGAGACGCACTTCACATCTCCTGCGATGGGCTGCGCTGCTGTCGTTCGCCACGAGCGTGGCGCTCGCGTCCGGCGTGCAGTCGCTCGAATCCATTCAGCGCGCGGCCGAGGACCACGTGCGCGCGCACTTGCCACAAGGCGAGGCACGCAAGCATGCGCGGTACTACATCACGGCAGCGCGCCTCGATCCGCGCCTGCGACTGGCCGCGTGCCCGCGCGCGCTCGAGACGTTCTTTCCCAACGGCGGCACACCGGGCGCGCGTGCGACCATCGGCGTGCGCTGCGCCGGCGATGTGCAATGGACGATCTATGTACAGGTGGCGGTGGAGGTCGAAGCGCCCGTGCTGGTGTTGCGCCGTGCCCTGCCACGGCACGCGCCGATCAGCCCGGCGGACGTGGAGTTACAACGACGGCGCATGCCCGGCATCGACGTCGATTTCATTGCCGATCCAGCCAACCTTGCCGGCTATCGGCTCAAGCGCGCGGCGGCGGCCGGCACGCCGCTCAGTCTGGATGTGCTGGCGCCCGACTTGCTGGTCAAACGCGGACAGCAGGTCACCCTGATCGCCGGCAGCGGCCCGGTGGAGATCCGCGCCCAGGGCAAGGCCCTGAACGATGGCGCGCTGGCCGAGCGCGTGCGCGTGCAGAACGCGAGCTCGCTCAAGGTGGTGGAAGGAATCGTGGAAAGTCCCGGGGTGGTTCGCACCGGCTTGTGAGGCGCCGCATGTCGAGCGGGACGGCACGAGCGTCATTTTCCTGACACTCCGGGAAACCCCGATGAGCGCCGACCCGCAACCTGTTCTCATGGCTGCCGCCTGCGCGACGGGTCACAGACGCGGTGCGCGCCGGTCGCCCGGCGTCACAGATCCAGCACCTGGTGGTGCGGGGCGCGGCGCAGTCCATTTGACTTATGTACGACATGCAGGGTCATGATTTGCGAGTTTCCCGCAACCACCCCTGAGGGGGCTGCCGAGACGGGGCTAAAGTTCTCCGTTGGGCGGCCGCTAACCGCAGTCATGACATTCTCGGAGCGTTGACGTGACCACCAAAATCAACGGGTACTCCAGCGGCGCCGTACAGATAGGCACCGACAAGAAAGTGCCGCGCACTCGCGACGCGGCCGGGCCCGCGAGCGCTGCGCCTGCGCAGATCCAGAGCGCGCCCGTCCAGATCACCGACAAGGCGCGCCAGCTCGCCGCGCTCGAAGCCGTGCTGCAGGGCCTGCCGGAGGTCGACCAGGTCCGCGTCAATGCGCTGCGCCAGGCGATCGAGGACGGTCGTTACCAGATCGATCCCGAGCGCATCGCCGAGAAGCTGCTGCAGATGGAACGCGAGCTCACCGGCCGGTAACCCCTGATCAGATCAAGCAACGCAACGGAGAACTCGTTCGTGGATCCCAATGTTTGCCGCGAGCACCTGGAAAGCCTGTTGATCGAGGAAGCCGGGACGCTCGCGCGCCTCGAGCCGTTGCTCGAGAAGGAGCACGAGCTGCTCACGGCCAATGATGTCGACGAGCTCGAGCGCACCGGCGCGGCTCGTCAGGCATGCGTGGCCCAGCTCATGCGACTGGCGGACGAGCGCCGCGCGCTCTGCCGCATGCTCAACCTTCCCGACGACCTCGCCGGGCTCGACCAGCTCAGGGCGTGGTGCGATCCGCAGCAATCACTCAAGAGTCGCTGGGCGGAATGTGCCGAGCGCGCCGCGCGCTGCCGCGGTCTCAACGAACGCAACGGCGCACTGGTGAGCGCCCGCCTCAAGCGCGTTCAAGGCCTGCTGAACGTCATCACCGGACGCGCCGGCCAGCCGCAGGTCTATGCCCGCCAGGGCGGCTTCGAGTCCCCGGGACGCAACGAGAACGTGCTCGCCACGGCATAAGCCAGCTCGCGCAGCGCGCGGGCCAGGCCGTCGCGCTGCGCCTCGGGTACTTCCCGCAACGCCTCCTCGATACGCCGCGCCACCGAGCGCGGCGCGATCTCCACGGCGCGCGTCGCGCCGCATGCATCAAGGGTCACGATGCGCATCAGGCACGGCGCGTCGGACGAACGATCGGGCATGGCCAACCTCCGTGAACATTCGGACGGGGCTGGCTGGGCAGCACCGCGCGCTGCCTGGCGGGCGGATTACTTGGTCAGGATGAGCTTGTTGCTGTACGTGACGCGCAACCGGTACCAGCTGCCCTCGTGCTCGATCACGATCTCGCGCGAGGAACCGAACAAATCCTTGGAACGTATGTGAGGAATCGTCGGGCCGCCCGGGGGAGTGGTACGACCCGACGATTCGGTCTCCGCAGAGCGGAGGGGGCACTTGGGAGCATCGACGCTCATGAATGAGAATGATAACGCTTCTCAATCGCGATGCAACCGTTTTTTTGCCCTCGCCGACGCGGTAATGTCGTGCTCACCGCGAAAGGCTGATCCGCTGTCAAGGCAATCAGTAAAGGGACGAATGGACGGATACGGCGTGAGGCGCGCCCACGTCGCAGTCATCCGCCCCCTCCTCGACGCCCGCTGGCGACTCGCCGAGCGGGCCCGGCCGGCTGCATCCGGGCGCCGCAGTGTCGTGGCGTCCGTTCGACCGATGCCCCGTTACCTCAGGGCAGCGCCCCCATGTCGCGCAAGGTTGCGCGGATGATCTCGTCGTCCTTGGCGCTGGGCGCAAGCTCGCGCGCCTCGATTTCGTTGGCGCGGGCGAACAGCGGGCCGAACAATCCGAGCTTGTCCACCGGCCCGCGCAACGTGACCTGCCCGCGCTCGGCGAACACGTCCGACCAACTGCTGCGCACCTGGTCCCAGAACTGTCGCGTACGCTCGTAGTAACGATCGGCCGCATCGAAGCTCGTCCCGCGGATACGTTCGTAGCGCGCCACACCGTACTCGCGACCGACATAGGGCCGTTGCGCAGCGAGGCGGCGGTCCTCGTTCAGCACCGCCTTCAGATTGTTCTCCTCCTGCAGCCAGCCGGTCGGCTCGATGGTGTGGCGATTGGTGCCGATGAGCGCGTGATAATCGTCGCGCACGCTCCACTCGCGGCGTGGCAACGGCCGCCAGGTCTCGCCACTCAGCCAGGTCGAGAAGCTGCCGGTATGCTCCCAACGCCCGACGCTGGCGTAACGCGGCGATTCGTCGACCTGGTAGACGGTCTGCGACCACGCGCCGCGCACTTCGTCGGGCGCGAGCTCACGTCGTTGCCAGCGGTCATGGCCGCGATACTCGACGATGTCGCGCGGCTGATAGCGCCAGTCCTGGCGCCAGTGCTTGGTGACCATGGGCTCGCTCACGGTGCCGTCCTGCTGCACCACGCGCATTTCCAGAATGTGCACCAGGCTGATGAACTCGCCCTGGTCACTGTCCACGTATATCTTCTCCGTGGCCCAGGATTGATAGGGACGCGCTCGCTCGTTCGATCCTTCCCCGGAGTCAGCGAAGGGCGTGATCTCGAGAAAATCGAAGGTCACGCGATACGTGCCCGCCATCGCCAGGATGGCGCGTCGGTCGCGCTCGAAATCAGACAGCCCTTCGGCCCGCAACGCGCGCCAGGCCGGCGATGGGCTGCGATCCAGCGTCACGGGCGGCCCCTTGGTCGTGCCGCCACGCGGCTTGGGCGCAGTCGTATCGAGCGGCCACGAGAAGGTGTAACGAGGGGGATCACCCGCCGGTTTCGGCGCATCGTCGGCGCGTGCCACCCAGGCAAAGCAGAACGCCAGCACTGCACCAGCCACCATCACGCTCTTTTTCATACTGCACCTCGCG
>QGUO01000478.1 GCA_003242495.1 Pseudomonadota bacterium
TCTCCCGTCCGCGAACGACCGCCGACAGGCGGCAGGGTAACGGGATGAACGGGCTCGGATGCGCTGTGCCGGCCGGCCGCATGGCCGGGCCGGCCACGGTGGCGCGGCCATTCCCGGCGCCGCCCGCCGGATGGGCGGCGGCAAGGGCGTGGCCGCGGTCGCGACGCTGAAGCCGCCCGACCGCGCGGGCCGCCGGCTTCAGCCGGCGCGGCGCGTCAGCACCACGCTCTGGTCGAGGGCCGGCTGATAGGCGACGGTGAAGTCGTGGAAGGCCCTGAGCGCCGCCTCGAGGTCGGCATCCGCCGGCAGCTCGAACGTGTCGAACCCGCAGCGCGCCATGTAAAAGAGCTGATCGCGCTGGATATTGCCCACGGCGCGCAGCTCACCGGTGAACTTGTAGCGCCTGCGCAGCAGCTGCGCCTGGCTGTAGCCGCGGCCTTCGCCGATGCCGCCGAACTCGATGGCCACCAGCGAGATGCGCAGGAAATCGTGCTCCAGCGCCGCGACCGGATCGCTGGGGCCGATACGCACGCCCAGACGGCCGTCCCACAGCCACCAGCGGTCCCGCTCCTCCTGCCAGCGCGCGAACGGCAGAATCAGCGCGCGCTCGCGCCCAAGCGGATCCTCATCCGCATATCGCCACTCGTCGACGACGATTTCACGCTGCTTGATGAGCTGGCGCATAGACACGTGCCTTGAAAGGTGCCAAGCCGATACGGCGGAAGGTGTCGATGAAGCGCTCGCCTTCCTCGCGCTCGCTGAGATAGACGCTGAGGATGCGGTCGAGTGTCTTGGCGACGTCCGCGTGCGGCACGGACGGACCGATCACTTGTCCGAGCGCCGCATCGGTGCCGCTCGCCGAGCCGCCGAGCGTGATCTGGTACCACTGCTCGCCGCCCTTGTCGACGCCGAGGATGCCGATGTGACCGACATGGTGATGACCGCAGCCGTTCATGCAGCCCGACATCTTCAGCTCGATGTCGCCCAGGTCGTACAGATAATCCAGATCGTCGAAGCGCTCGTTGATCTGCTTGGCGATCGGCAAGGTGGTTGCATTGGCGAGCGCGCACAGATCGAGACCCGGGCAGGCGATCATGTCCGTGAGCACGCCGATGTTGGGCGTCGCAAGGTCGATCTCCTTGAGCGCCTTCCATACCGAGTACAGCTCGCGCTGCTCGACGTCCGCGAACACCAGGTTCTGGTCGTGCGTGGAGCGCACCATGCCGAAGGAGTACTGATCGGCCAGATCGGCCACGCGGTCGAGCTGCTCGTCGGTGATGTCTCCGGGCGGCCGATTCGGCGACTTGAGCGAGAGGATCACGGCGCGATACCCGGGCACCTTGTGGCGCACGGTATTGCGCTGATACCAGGTGCGGAACTCGCTCGGCTTGCCGGACAGCACGTCCTCGTCCGCGAGCTTCTCGTAGCGCGGCGGCAGGAAGAATGCGCGGATGCGCTCGACCTCCGCCTCGTCGTACACCGGCGCCGTATCGCGCGAGGCGGCGAACTCCTCCTCGACCATCTCGCGGAACTTGTCGGGGCCGACCGCCTTCACCAGGATCTTGATGCGCGCCTTGTGGATGTTGTCGCGCCGCCCGGCGAGGTTGTACACGCGCAGGATGGCTTCGAGATAGGCGAGCAGGTCGCGCTTCGGCAGGAACTCGCGGATCACGTGCCCGATCATGGGCGCGCGCCCCAGCCCGCCGCCGACCAGCACCTCGAAGCCCACCTCGCCCTGGGCGTTGCGCACCAGGTGCAGCCCGATGTCGTGCACGCGCGAGGCAGCGCGGTCCTGGGGCGAGCCGGTGACCGCGATCTTGAACTTGCGCGGCAGGAACGAGAACTCCGGGTGCAGCGTGGCCCACTGGCGGATGTACTCGCACCAGGGCCGCGGATCCTCCAGCTCATCCGGCGCGATGCCGGCGAGATGATCGGCGGTCACGTTGCGGATGCAATTGCCGCTGGTCTGGATGGCATGCATGTCGACCGTCGCGAGCAGCGCCAGGATGTCCGGCACTTGCTCGAGCTTCGGCCAGTTGAACTGGATGTTCTGGCGCGTGGTGAAGTGCCCGAAGCCCTTGTCGAACTCGCGGGCGATGCGCGCCAGCATGCGCACCTGGCGGCTGGCGAGCAGGCCATAGGGAATGGAGACGCGCAACATCGGCGCATGGCGCTGGATGTAGAGGCCATTGCGCAGACGCAGCGCCTTGAAGTCGTCCTCCGAGAGCTCCCCGGCAAGATAGCGACGCGTCTGATCCCGGAATTGTGCGACTCGCTCCTCGACGAGCCGCCGGTCGATGTGGTCGTACTGGTACATGCTGGTGACTCTAGCCTCGACTGCGAGAGGCATGAAATAAGCTTTGGCTATGACCTGATAGCGCGGACGCGCCAGCCGCGGACCCGGGCGCCCGGCTTGCCACGCGCGGCAAGGGAAAACCCGCCGAACCCGGTATGCCCGAGGCCCGGCGGGCGGGGCCACACACCCGGACAGGCGCCACGCGCCGGGCCGGGGCCAACCTGGCCGGGCGGGTTGCAGGCCTTCCGGTCCCCGGGGCTCCCTCCAACCGCCCGGCCGCGAGCGTGTCGGACCGCGTGAAGCGCGCCTCGGCAGGCGCGCCACGCGCGGCGTTGCATGCGGGGCCGGGGCCCGCGGCTGCGATCCAGGTCGCCGCAGGACACCCTCGTGGCGGCTCAGCGCGGCGGTGTGCCTGCGTCGTCGGACAGGCCGAGGCGCTTGTGCATGATGGGGCTGGTGGTCGTGTATTGCAGGGGCACCTTCTTCGCCGGGTTGAGGTGCGCAGCCACCGCGAACGCGGCCAGCGCCGCCTCGTGGAAGCCCGACAGAATGAGCTTTTTCTTGCCAGGATAGGTGTTGATGTCGCCGACGGCGAAGATGCCGGGTACGTTGGTCTGGAACTTCTCGGTGTCGACCACGATGGCGCGCTTGTCGATGGTCAGGCCCCACTCGGCGATGGGTCCGAGGCGCGGATGCAAGCCGAAGAACACCAGCAGGTGGTCGGCCTCGAGG
>QGUO01000479.1 GCA_003242495.1 Pseudomonadota bacterium
GTCTCGAGCAGCAGGCCGGTGACGATCGGTGAGACGGTGATGGCGATGGGGCTGTCGCCGGCCATGAAGTCCGACCAGCGCTCGACCGGCATCGGCGTCACGTGCTGGCGCCGCAGGATGTCGAGCAGCATCTCGCGGCGGCCTGCCGACTCGGCGGCGATCAGCGCGCGTCCGCCCGCCTGGGCGCAGAACTCGCGGAAAAAGCCGGCGAGCTCGCGGGCCGGTTCCTCGGCTCGCGGGTCGATGGGCAGGCGCGGAGGCGGGCGGGTGGCGAAATTGCGGTGCGGTAAGGGCTCGGTGAGGGGGTCGAGCTCGACTCGCGAGATCTCGAGCAGCCGGAAGCCGGCCAGACGTTCGGCCACTTCGGCCGGCGGCATGAACAGTTCCGCCGGTGCGAGCACCGGCCGGTCGCGATCGTGCCGGCGCTGCTCGTAGCGCGCCTCGATGTCCGCGAATGCCTGCTCGGCCAGCGCTGTGACCCCGGTCGGCGCGGCGATCACCGTGTTCGCCGGGAGGTAGTCGAGGAGCGTCGCCGTTTCATCGAAGAACAGCGGCAGGTAGTACTCGATGCCGGCCGGCGGCGCGCCGGCGGCGATGTCGCGGTACATGGGCATGCCGCTGAGATCGCCTTCGAAGCGGTTGCGAAAGCGCCGCTTGAAGTGCTGGATGCCTTCGGCGGTCAGCGGGAACTCGCGCGCGGGCAGCAGCCGCAGCGCGTCGACCCGCTCGCCGGAGCGCTGTGTCTCCGGATCGAAGGTGCGGATCGATTCGACTTCCTCGTCGAACAGATCGATGCGATAGGGCGTGTCGCTGCCCATGGGGAACAGGTCGATGAGCGAGCCGCGCACCGCGAACTCGCCGGGCATCATGACCTGCGAGCTGGCCACGTAACCCGCCCCGATCAGCCGCTCGCGGAAGGCGGCCACGTCCAGGGTCTGGCCGACCGGCAGGTCGAAGGCATGCGCGTCGATGTAGGCCCGCGGCGCCAGGCGCTGCAGCAGGGTCTCGAGGTCGACGATGACGATGCTCTGTTGCTTGCCGGCTCCCTGACCCAGGCGCGGCAGGTTCGCGAGCAGGCGCAGACGCTGCGAGACGATGTCCGGATGCGGCGAGAACAGGTCGTAGGGCAGGGTTTCCCAGTCCGGGAAGCTCGCGATGTAGGCGTCGGCCGGACAGAAAAAGCGCAGCTCCTCCTCGAAGCGTGCTGCTTCGCGCGCATCGGCCGCGATGAGCAGGATCGGACCGGCGGCCTGGCGCGCCGCCTCGGCGAGCCATAGCGAGGCGGCCGAGCCGTACAGCTGGCCCCAGCGCACCCGCGGTTGCGCACGGCTGGGCAGTAGCAGGGAATCAGTCACGAATCAGGTTCTTGAGAGCGAAATCCAAGGAAATACCGGGCCCCGGGCCGGCGCCGCAGCGCCCCCGAAAAAGGCGCGCAGATTACCAGCCTTGCCCAAGGCCTGCGCAAGCCGGCCGGGCTTCGGCTGCAGGACGCCCGGGCGGCGAGGCTCGACGCGAGCGAGGCGCCGCCCGGCTGCGCGACACATTCGCTGTGGCTGTATGAAGCTCGTGAGGCCAGGTTCAAGGCCGCCCGGGCCAGGTCCCCGGTCGTCGGGCACGGGCAGGCGGTGACGGGTTGCTGCCCACGCCGGGCCAAGCGGTCGGAGGTCAGGCGCGCAGGGGGCCCGGGCACCCGGTGGCACCGGGATGCCGGAAGGGGCAGGGGGCGCGGATCGAGCCGGGGCAGCGCCCGCCCGGTCACCCGATCGTGCCGGGCAGTGCACTCATCGCTCGGCGGGGCCGCGCCGTCGCGGCGTTCAGCCGCGCTCGCCGGGTCCGACCGCGTGGATCACCAGGTGATGCTCGAAGTACACCACGAAGCCCGGGTACTCCCAGCGTGAGATCGGCGGGTCGCCGACGGCGGCGATGCGTCGAACGGGCGGTCCGAAGCGAGCCTCCACACGCTCCATCGACATGCCACGGGTGGGACGGTCGCCGGCGGCCTGGGGCGCGGGCGCCATCTTCAGCTCCTCGGCGACCACCGGCGCGGTGAGCGCCAGGCTCGCGAGCGCGCCGAGCACGCAGGTCAGAATCCTCTGTGAACGCTGAGCAAGTGCCATATGAACCCCTCGGTAGCCTCGCCAACCTCGTTGCGACCTCGCCATCCCGGCGCCCGGCCGCTCGTCGGCGGAATCTCCCTGCGCCCTGCGGACGCCCGCTGAGGGCGCCGTCATCGCGTTCGCGCGGATCGACGCCGCGGACGCGACCACAGGCGGTGACGTCCGGACCCGGCCCGGCGGACGCAGGCTGGCCGACTATAGCACCGCGTGAATCAGCCACTGCGCCAAGCGGGCGCGGACCCGTCCTGCCGCCGCAGGGCGGCGAGCGACCGGCGGACGTCGCGCCGCCGGAGATAATCGAACATGACGTTCGGACGCAGGCGGGGCGCCGCGCGGCTCGGGGCAGAATGCCCGATCCCGCGCCGACGATAAGTTGTCGCAGTTCACATTCCTGGGCGCGGCAGGTAGCCTTGCGCCCCCATGTTTTATCCCCTGCCTCTCTTTCTCGGCTTGCGCTACGTGCGCAGCCGCAGCAAGGGGTTCTTCGTCTCGTTCATCAGCTGGACTTCGATGCTGGGCATCGCGGTCGGTCTCGGCGCGCTCATCACCATCCTGTCCATCATGAACGGCTTCGAGCGCGAGGTGCGCACCGGCCTGCTCAGCCTGGCGGCGCATGCGACGTTGTCGGCCGAGCCCGCTCGGATGCACGACTGGGAACGGCTTGCCGAGCGCATCAGGGCCGAGCCGGACGTGGTCGGCGTCGCCCCCTATCTCGACCTGCAGGGCATGCTGGGTCGGGGCGTCGACATGCGCGGCGCGCGGGTGCGCGGGATCCTTCCCGAGCTCGAAGACGAGGTGTCCTCACTCGCGGCGCACATGGTGGCCGGATCGCTCGAAGATCTGACGCCGGGGTCGCAGCACATCGTGCTCGGCGCGGGGCTCGCCTGGGCCATCGATGCACAGGTG
>QGUO01000480.1 GCA_003242495.1 Pseudomonadota bacterium
CGCGTGGCTGGCCACGCTCTGGCTCGGCAAGCCGGTGATGCGTTCCCCGCTGTTGTTCTCGGCGGGCTTCATCGTGCTGTTCGTGATGGGCGGCCTGACCGGCGTGATGGTGGCGGTGATGCCGTTCGACTGGCAGGTGCACGACACCTACTTCGTCGTGGCGCATTTCCACTACGTCCTGATCGGCGGCATGGTGTTCCCGCTGCTCGCCGCGCTGTACTACTGGCTGCCGCTGGTGACCGGGCGCATGCTCTCCGAGCGCATCGGTCGCTGGAACTTCTGGACCATGTTCCTCGGGTTCAACCTGGCTTTCCTGCCCATGCATGTCACCGGGCTTGCCGGCATGCCGCGGCGGGTCTACACGTATGCCGAAGGCCTCGGGTGGGGAACGCTCAACCTGGTCTCGACGATCGGCGCCTTCGTGTTCGCCGCCGGCGTGCTGCTGTTCTTCTGGAACGTCTGGTGGAGTCGACGCCACGGCGCACCCAGCGGGAACAATCCCTGGGGCGCAGGCACCCTGGAGTGGGCCACGGATCCGCCGGTGCCGCCCTACAATTTCCGCAGCGTGCCGGTGGTCGAGAGCGCCTATCCGCTCTGGGACCAGAAAAATCTGGTCGAGGACATCAAGCGTGGGCGCTGCCTGCTGCCCGACCCTTCCCCGAACCTGCGCCTCACCGTCGGTTCGACGCCCACGCATGGCGAGATCGATCACGTGATCGTCGTGCCGAAGCCGAGCTATCTGCCGCTGCTGGCGGCGCTGGCATTGACGGTGTTCTTCTGCGGATTCCTCGCGACGCAGTATGCCCTGGCGGCGCTCGGGTTCGCGGGGGCGCTGGCCGCGTTCCTGGTGTGGGCGTGGCATGACCCGGTCAGTGACCAGAAAGCCCCCGTCGACCTGGCGCGCGAGCGTCGGGTGACACTGGGCAGCGAAGGACCGCGGGCCCAGGGCTGGTGGGGCCTGATCTTCGCCCTCATCATCGACCTGCTGTTCTACCTGGCGCTGGTGTTCGGCTTCCTGCTGCTGTGGAGCCGCTCGGACCGGTGGCCGCCCGGCAACGTGCCGCCGCCGGACTGGGAAAGCCTCGGCTGGGGGATCGCGGCGCTGGTGATCACCCTGCCTGCCTTGTTCGCCGCGCGGGCCGCGCTGCATCGCTGCAGCAACGCAGGCTACGCGGCAAGCCTGCTGTTCATCCTCGCAGCAGCCTGCACGCACGTGTGGCTGTTCGCGCGCGCCGCGGCGGCCCTGCCGCTCGATCCCCACCCCCGTGCCTTCGATGCCATGGTGTATGCGCTCGGCGGCTTTCAGCTGGTCCACGTCGGCATCGGCGTGCTGTTCGTCGGGTTCGCGCTCGTGCGCGCGCTCGCCGCCGGCCTGGCCAGCCGTCCCGATCTGCTGCTCCGGATCACGGCCACCTTCTGGTGCTATGTCGTGGTGCTCGCGGTGGTCAACACCGCCGTGCTGGCCTTCTTGCCGGCCTGGAGCTGAGCGCATGGCGCGCCTCGTCCCGCACGACAACGCGATCGCCCTGGCCATCGCCCCGACCGTGTGGCTGGCCTACTTCGTGCTCACGTTCATGGTGAGCACACTGGGCTGCGAGCGCGGCTGGTTCGACCAAGCCGGCGCGTCGGAGCTCGATGCGATGCGCCTGGCGCTCGGCGTCGTGGCGTTGATTGGTTTCGGGCTGATCGCACTGACCACATGGCAGTCCTATGACGCTCTGCGCATGGCGCGCGATCCGCGTCAGGACTGGGAACCGCAAGAGCGCGAGCGCCGTTCGTTCCTGGCGCAAACCGGACTGTTCCTGTCGGGCATTTCCTTGCTCGGAATCCTGTGGGGCGCGCTCAACATGTTCGCGTTCTCCGGTTGCGCGGAGTAGTGCGGAGGCATGCACGGTGGGCGAGTGGCTACCCTACATTCCTTATTGCGGCACGCCGCCCATACCGCAGGTCCTGTGGACGCGCTGGAATTTCGATCCGATCCTGATCGTCACGCTGTTGCTCCTGGCGGCGGCATGCGGCGTGCAGCCATGGCGCGGGGGCACCGCGCCCGGGGGACGTGGCAGCGTCGGCCGCCAGCGCCTGATGTTCACGGCGGGGTGGCTCGCCCTGGCGCTGGCCCTCGTCTCGCCGCTGTGCAATCTCAGTATCGCCTTGTTCTCCGCGCGCGTCGGCCAGCACATGTGGCTGGTGCTGGTGGCTGCACCGCTCATTGCCGTCAGCGGCCCGGTGCATCAGCTCAGCCGCGTCCTTGCAGGCGGGCGCGGCGCGGCGGCGCAGAGGGTGGCGGCCCGGCTCACGGCGCCCCTGCCGGCAGCGCTGTCGTTCGGCCTGTTCCTGTGGATCTGGCACTTGCCGGGGCCCTACCAGCTCACGTTCGACAGTCACGTTGCTTACTGGGTCATGCACATCACCCTCACCGGCAGCGCGGTCCTGCTGTGGGAGATGCTGTTCGACCGGCCCCGTGGCCAGGTGGCCGGGCGCTTGTTCGCCGGGTTCGCCACCTTGCTGCACATGGGGTTGCTCGGGGCGGTCATCACCCTGGCGCCGCGCGTGTTGTATCCCGTGCACACACTCACCACGCAGCCTTGGGGCTTGAGCGCGCTCGAGGACCAGCAGCTCGGCGGGCTCATCATGTGGGTGCCGGGTTGTGCCGCGCTCGCCGGCATCGTGCTCGCCAAGCTGCACGAGCTGCTCGTCGAGCCGGGTGAGGCGGCCGCGCCCGCTGAACCCGACCGGGTCAGGGTCGGTTAGGCGGCGTCCGGCAACGCAGCCAGCAGTTCCAACAGCCGCGCGTCGGCGGCCACGCGGATGCGCTCGGCCGGTGTGAGCCATTCCAGCGCTTCCGGCAGCGTGCGTGCGTCGACGATCTTGCGCTCGGCAGTGAGCCGCGGCGCGTCCGGGCAGCCGCGCGGCTCCGGCGGAGGTGGCAGGTTGCCGGCGATGTGCGCCGCGCGCGCCTCGGGGTCGCGCGCCAGGTGATACAAACCGTCTGCCGGCAGCGGCGGTGCGTGGCGTGCGAG